>CAZLMV010000230.1:0-2833 GCA_964560625.1 uncultured Bacteroides sp.
ATGTAGATTTATTGCAATTATATCTCGCTGATTTTCAGCTGATTCGAGATTTTATTTATCAAATCCGTTCATCTTTGCTCTACTATTTCAAAATTTTTTGTAACTTTGCAGGATATGAAGCTAACCAAAATTCTCATAGCCGCCGCTCTTTTCGGGCTCGCCGCGTGCTCTTCGGCCCCTCGGTCGGAAGAATTAGTCATTGTCCACACTAACGACACTCACAGCATGATCGACCCCGAAACCGCCACCGGCTTAGGGGGCATCGCCCGCCGCAAAGTGCTGATTGACAGCATCCGAGCCGCCCATCCCGAGGCCATCGTCGTCGACGCCGGCGACATCGTCCAGGGCACCCTCTATTTCCATCTCTTCAAGGGAAAAGTCGAGCAGGAAATGCTCAATCGCCTCGGCTACGACCTCCAAATCCTCGGAAATCATGAGTTCGACAATGGCATCGACGGACTGAAAAACATGCTCGCCGACGCCCGCCCCACCCTCTTGGCTTCAAATTATGAGTTTGCCGACTCGCTCCTCCGCTCCCGGTTTACACCTTATTATATTAAGGAGCAGGGAGGGAAGAAAATCGGATTCATGGCCGTGAATCTCAACCCCGTCGGCATGATCTCCGAGGGAAATTACGACGGCGTGAAATTCCTCCCCTGGCGCGACGCTGCCCAGGCCACCATTGACCGTCTGCGCAACGACGAAAAGGTGGATTACGTAGTGGCCATAACCCACATCGGCTACGATGGCTCTGACGAAAATCCCGAGCTGTTTGGCGACCGCCAGCTTGCCGCCCAAACCTCCGGCATAAACCTCATAATCGGCGCCCATAGCCACACCCTCCTCGACCCCGCCGAAACCGTCGCCGACGCTAAGGGCAACCCCGTAGTGATCTGTCAGACAGGCAAAAACGGCCGCTACGTCGGCGAGGCAAAGCTAAACCTCCGCACCGGCGCCGTCTCGGAAAAGCTCATCCCCGTGGATGCCCGCCTCGACTCGCGCCGCGACGGCGAGCTGATGCAGGCCTTAGAGAAATATCGCGCCGGAGTCGACTCGCTCTATGCCCGCGAAGTGGGCCGCGTCGACACCGCCGAGCCCCTGAGCAATAAGTCACAGCAAATGTGGCAGTTCGCCGGAAATTTCGTCCTCAATCGCGGCTCCCGACTCGCCCCCGGAGTCCAAGGAGCCATCTCCAACAAAGGCGGCCTGCGCGTCACTTGGAACCCCGGCCCCCTGACCGAGGGCCAGGCCATCGACATGATGCCCTTCAATAACCGCATCGTGGTCCTCGACATCTCCGGCCAGGACCTCCTCGACGCCTTCAAGGTCATGGAGGCCCGCGGAGGCGACATCGCCGTCGGCCTCACCCCCCAATCGCCCATCGACCCCGCCGCGACCTACCGAATTGCCACCATCGACTACTTAGCCAACGGCGGCGACTACATGGAACCCCTGACCCGAGGCCGGGTCGTGGCCACCTCCCCCAAAATCGCTTACGAAGATCTCCTCGACTATCTATCTGAAAATCCTATCATTAAATAAGAGAAATGTCAACTAACACTACTGACGACAAACGCAAGGTCACTACCGTGCGCCTGGCCCAAATGAAGCAGCAGGGCGAAAAAATCGCCATGCTGACCGCCTATGACTATTCCATGGCCAAACTCATCGACGAGGCCGGAATCGACATGATCCTCGTCGGCGACTCTGCCGCCAACGTCATGGCCGGTTATTCAACCACTCTGCCCATGACCCTGGACCATATGATTTATCATGCCCAGTGTGTGGTGCGCGGAGTCAAGCGCTGCTTCGTGGTCTGCGACCTCCCCTTCGGCTCTTACCAGGGCGACTCCCTGCGCGCGCTCGACAGCGCCATCCGCGTCATCAAGGAGAGCGGCGCCGAGGCCGTCAAAATCGAGGGCGGCGAAGAAATCATCGATAGCGTCAAGCGCATCGTCAACGCAGGAATCCCCGTCATGGGCCATCTCGGCCTCACCCCCCAGAGCATCAACGCCTTCGGCACCTACGCCCTGCGCGCCAAATCCGAAGCCGAGGCCACTAAACTCAAGGCCGACGCCCTCCGCCTCCAGGAGGCCGGATGTTTCGCCCTCGTCCTCGAGAAAATCCCCGCCGACCTCGCCGCCGAAGTGACCCGCATGCTCCATATCCCCGTCATCGGCATCGGCGCCGGCTCCGGAACCGACGGCCAGGTCCTCGTGATGCAAGACATGCTTGGCATCAACCAGGGTTTCGCCCCCAAATTCCTGCGCCGCTATGCCGAAATCGGCGAGACAATCAAGCAGGCCGTCGGCCAGTATGTCGCTGATGTCAAGGCCGTTGACTTCCCTTCCGCTTCCGAACAGTATTAACCCCCTAAATTTTATAAAAACCCCACTTAGTAAATGGCTAAAATCGTAATCATCGGCTGCGGTGGCGTCGGCACTGTCGCCGCTCATAAATGCGCGCAACACCCCGAAGTCTTCGGCCCCGAAATCTGCATCGCCTCCCGCACCCAAAGCAAGTGCGACGCCGTGGCCGAGGCTATCCGCCGCTCCGTGCCCAACGCCCCGAAAATCGTCACTGACCACGTCGACGCCGACAATGTCGACGAAATCGTCGCCCTCCTCAAGCGCCATAACCCCGAATTGGTCATCAACCTCGCCCTCCCTTATCAGGACCTCGCAATCATGGAGGCCTGTCTGCAGTGTGGCGTAAATTACCTTGACACTGCCAATTACGAGCCCAAAGACGTGGCCCATTTCGAGTATTCTTGGCAGTGGGCTTATCGCGAACGCTTCGAAAAAGCCGGACTGACCGCCATCCTCGGCTGCGG
>CAZLMV010000231.1:0-2799 GCA_964560625.1 uncultured Bacteroides sp.
TGATGTCGATGGCCTTGAGGGCAGCGGCGGTGGAGGCGGGGGTGATAGACGCCGTGAAGATATAGGAGCGGGAGTGGTGGCGCAGGAAGTTGGTGATTTCCTTGTCGGTGGCGATGAAGCCGCCGAGTGAGGCGAAGCTCTTGGAGAATGTGCCCATGACGAGGTCCACGTCGTCGGTCAGGCCGAAGTGATTGACGGTGCCGCGGCCACCGGTGCCGAACACACCGATGGAGTGGGCTTCGTCGACCATCACGGAGGCGTCATATTTCTTGGCGAGGCGGACGATTTCGGGGATGTTGGCCACGTCGCCTTCCATGGAGAAGACGCCGTCGGTAACGATGAGTTTCACCTTGTCAGGGTCGCACTTGCGGAGCTGATTTTCAAGGCTTTCCATGTCGTTATGCTTGTACTTGAGGCTCTGGCTGAAGCTCAAGCGGCGGCCTTCGATGATAGAGGCATGGTCCTGTTCGTCCCAGAGGATATAGTCTTCGCGGCCGGTCAGACAGCTGACCACGCCGAGGTTGACGCCGAAGCCGGTGGAATAGATCATGACGTCTTCCTTGCCGATGTATTCGGCGATGCGTGCCTCGAGCTTCTTATGGAGGTCAAGGGTGCCATTGAGGAAGGGGGAGCCGGCGCAACCGGTTCCGTATTTGCGGGTGGCCTCGATGGCGGCTTCTTTGATGCGGGGGTCGTTGACCAGACCGGTGTAGCAATTAGAGCCGAACATGAGGACTTTGCGGCCGTTGATTTCCACTTCGGGGTCCTGCTCCGAGGAGATGGCGCGGAAGTAGGGGTAAACGCCTGCCTCTTTGGCTATTTGGGGTTCGCGATAACGTGCGAGTTTTTTTTGTAATAATTTCATTTAAGTTCCTCCGAGGGGATTAGTCTTCAACTCCGGCCAGCTTGGGGTCAATGAGGATGCGGCCGCAATATTCGCAGACGATGATTTTCTTGTGCATGCGGATTTCGCTTTGCTTTTGCGGGGGGATGCGGTTGAAGCAGCCGCCGCATGCATCGCGCTCGATTGTTACGACTCCGAGGCCGTTGCGGGCATTTTTGCGGATACGCTTGAAGGCGGTCATGAGGCGTTCGTCGTCGAATGATTCTTCGAGTTTTTTGGCCTTGGTGCGGAGTTCTTCTTCGTCGGCTTTGGTTTCGCTGACGATTTCTTCCAGTTCGCTTTGTTTTTCGCTCAGGATGTGTTGAGCGTCGGCGAGAAGGTCCTCGGTAGCCTTGATTTCAGACTTTTTGGCGTCGATGATACGGGCGTTTTCGTTGAGGTGCTTTTCGCTGAGTTGAATTTCAAGGGTCTGGAATTCGATTTCCTTGGAGAGCATATCGTATTCGCGGTTGTTGCGCACGCTTTCAATCTGCTTCTTGTAGACGTCGATTTTAGCCTTAGCCGTGGCTATATTGTTGTTTTCTTCGACTGACTTTTTCTTCAGCGCTTCGATTTCCTTCTTGTAGTTTTCAATGCGAGTTTTGAGGCCTTCGATGTTGTCTTCGAGGTCTTTAACTTCAAGGGGGAGTTCGCCGCGGATAGTGCGGATGCGGTCAATCTCCGAAAGGATGGTTTGGAGCTGATAGAGTGACGTCAGGCGCTGCTCAGTGCTCAGGGGCTGCTGTTCGGTTGTCTTTTTAGCCATTTAGGTTATATTCTTGAAATCTTTACTTAAATTCTATGGGGTTAGGTTCGCTTGCGCAAATCACCGGTGCAAAGTTACTAATTTTTTGCGAAATAATACGCTTAAAAATTGCTTTTGTAATCTTTTCGGTGTCAAAATGGGTCAAGTCGACTATTAAAATCGCCTTTCCGAAGTCGAGAAAGTCGTGATAACGCACGTCGGAGGTGACGATGGCCTGCGCTCCGGCGGCAATGGCGTCGGGGATGAGGAATCCGCAGGCGCCGCTTCCCAAGGCCACTTTCCTGATCGGCTCGGTGGGGAGTGCAGAGTGGCGCACGCAGGGGGCCGCGAATGCTTCCTTCACCTTATATATAAAAGCATCGGGGGCCATGGGCTCGGGGAGTTCGGCGAAGACGCCGGTGCCGGTGGGGGAGATGACGGAGTCGACGCGGGCGCCGAGCAGGGCAGCCATTTCGTGGCTGACGCCCCAGGGAGCGGGGGCATTGTCGAGCGACGTGTGGGCGCAATAAACCGCTATGTCATTTTTGATGGCCAAGATGAGGGCGAGGCCCTGGGGAGAGGTGTCGCTGACGGCTTTTATTCCCTTGAAAATCAGCGGGTGATGGCTGATAATGAGGTTACATCCGGCGGCGATGGCTTGGCTGACCACCTCGGGGGTGACGTCAAGGCAGAGCATCACTCCGGAGCAGGGGTCGGCAGCGCGTCCGCAGAGCAGGCCGCTGTTGTCCCATTGCTCCTGAAGGGAGCGGGGTGCGGCCTCCTCGATGGCTTCAATTATTTGACGGATAGTGGTTTGCAACATTATTTTTCTTCGGGGGTGACGATGGCGAGGGTGAGTTCGTCGAGTTGCTTTTGGTCAAGGGGTGCGGGGGCATCGAGCATCACGTCGCGGCCGGAGTTATTCTTCGGGAAGGCGATGCAGTCGCGGATGCTGTCCAAGCCGGCAAAGAGGCTTACCCAGCGGTCCAGGCCGTAGGCGAGGCCGCCGTGAGGGGGCGCACCGTACTTGAAGGCGTTCATCAGGAAGCCGAACTGCTCCTGGGCCTTTTCGGGGGTGAAGCCGAGGATTTCGAACATCTTGGCCTGCAGCTCACTGTCGTGGATACGGATTGAGCCACCGCCGACTTCAACGCCGTTGATAACCATGTCG
>CAZLMV010000232.1:0-2778 GCA_964560625.1 uncultured Bacteroides sp.
TTGCCCGCACCATGACCAACATCACCAACGGCGGCCGCACCCCCGTGGCCGGCATCATCCACGCCATCGTCCTCCTCGCTATCTTCCTGCTGCTCATGCCGTTGATCAACCTCGTGCCCATGGCTTGCTTGGCCGCAGTGCTCATGGTCGTGGCCTACAACATGAGCGGCTGGCGAACCATCATCGGCATCTTCCATAACCCCAAGAGCGACGTCTCCGTGCTCATCGTAACCTTCTTGCTGACAGTCATTTTCGACCTCACCATCGCCATCGAAATCGGCCTGCTCCTTGCCGTAGTCCTCTTCCTGCGCCGCGTCATGGAAAACACCGAAATTCGCGTCTATGGCGACAAGCTCGACGCCGCCGACGGCACAGACCTCACCACCCACGAAGAACTCAACCTCGCCAAGGGCGTCAGCGTCTACGAAATCGACGGCCCCTTCTTCTTCGGCGTCGCCACCAAGTTTGACGAACTCATGCGCACCGCCATGAAGGCCAAACCCATTGTCCGCATTATCCGCATGCGTAAAGTCCCGTTCATCGACTCTACGGGCCTCCATAACCTCGAAATCCTTATCAAGTCGAGCCAAAGCGAGGGAATCCACGTGGTCCTCTCCGGCGTCCGCCCCGAAGTGCGTAAAGCCCTACATAACAGCTCCATTGACTCCCTCTTGGGCGCCGACCATATCTGCGACCATATCTCGACTGCCGTTCGTACCGCTAATGAAATCGCCCTCTCCGCTGAAAAAAATACTTAGGCTACTCTTTGCCTCTCTCCTCGCCCTCGTCGCCTCTGTCCCGGCCCGCGCTCAGCTCAACACGGACCGGATTACCGACGTGGGCCGCAACGCCCTCTATTTTGAGGACTATGTGCTTGCCATTCAGCATTTTAATCAGGTCATTGCCGCCAAACCCTGGCTCGCCGAGCCTTATTACCTCCGCGCCATCGCCAAATACTCGCTCGAAGACTTCGTCGGAGCCGAGCTCGACGCCTCTGAGGCCATTGACCGCAACCCCTTTCTGCCTGACGCTTGGGAAGTTAGAGGCGTCGCACGCCAGTGTCAGGGCAAAAATCTCGAGGCCGTGGGCGATTATCAGCACGCCCTCGCCCTCCTCCCCTATAATCGCCAGCTGCTCTTCTCAAAAGCCCTCGCCGAGGAAGACGCCGGACTCTCTGCCGACGCCGACTCAACCTACGCCGTGCTCTTGGAAAACTACCCCAAGTTTGACAATGGCTACGTGGGCCGCGCCCAGCTCCATCTCAATCGCCAAGACTCCGTCAGCGCCCGCGCCGACCTTGACCGAGCCCTCGAAATTAACCCCAACTCCGTCCAAGCCCTGAGCCTCCGAGCTGCCCTCGCCAAGGAGCCCGCCGACGCCTTGGCCGACATGGAGCGCGCCGTGACCCTCCAGCCGGACCGCACTTATCTGCGCGTAAATCGCGCCGTGGCCCGCTATCACGCCGGCGAACTCAACGGCGCCTTAGCCGATTTTGACTATGTCGTCGAGCTCGAACCCACCAACTATGCCGCACTCTTCAATCGCGCCATGCTCCGCCTCGAGCTCAAAGACAATGACCGCGCCCTCCGAGACCTCAACCGGCTACTCGCACTCAAACCCGGCGACATGCGCACCCTCTATAACCGCGCCATAGTCCTCTACGAAAAACGCGACTACGATGCCGCCCTCGCCGACGCCGACCGCATCGTCGAAGCATACCCCGAAATGTTTGCCGCCTACGCCCTCCGCGGACAGATCCTCAACGACTCCGGCCACTCCTCCCGAGCCCAAGCCGACTTCCGCCGCGCCGACCACTTAGCCCACCGTCCCGTTAACAACAATAATCCCAATTCTCCCAATAATCCCAATAATCCCAATTCTCCCAATAATCCCACCGCTCCCCTCGAAGACGCCGGCCAAACCGCCAACCAATTCCAAACCCTCCTCACCATCGACGCCGAAAACGAATCAATCGAACAAACTTTCAACACCGCCGGCCTCCGCGGACGAATCCAAGACCGTACCGCCGCCATCGAACTCCAACCCATCTATCAACTCAGCTACTACAGCGCCGACGGCGACGTCAGCTCAGCCGTCTACGTCCGCGCCATCAACGAACTCAACGCCGCACGCGCCCTCCCCTACGTCGTCTACGTCACCAACAACGTCCCCCCTCTCACCCGCGAAGCCGACGCCGCGCGCCACTTTGCCGACATTCAGCAACTTAACACCAAAATCTCCTCCGCCCCTACCCCCGCGCCACTCGACTACTTCGCCCGCGCCATGGACTACATGACCGTCCGCGACTATGACCACGCCCTCGCCGACCTCGACCGCGTCATTGCCCTGACCCCCGACTTCGCCCCCGCCTACCTCGAACGAGCCGCCGCCCGAGTCATGATCCAAGAATCACAAACCGGACGTACCCTCGAAATCACTGACTCTCAAACCGAAACACGCCTCAGCGCCGAAACCGCCCTCGCCCTCAACCAAATCATGGCCGACCTCGACCGCGCACTCGACCTCGACCCCCAAATGGCCATTGCCCACTTCAACCGCGGCACAATCCTCCTCCGCATGGGCGCCGACGCCGACGCCATCGACTCCTTCTCCCGAGCCATCGAAATCGAACCCTCGCTCGGACCCGCATACTTCAACCGCGGCTACGCCCGCTTCAACCGCGGAAACCGCGACGGCGCCATCGCCGACATCTCCCGCGCCGGCCAACTCGGCATCCACTCCGGCTACAACCTCCTCAAACGCATGTCCCAACAATAA
>CAZLMV010000233.1:0-2757 GCA_964560625.1 uncultured Bacteroides sp.
CTACTTCATCGCCCATCTTCATGATGGCACCGCGGCCGTAGGTCTTCTCGATTTTGCCCATAGCGTTGGCCAGGGCTTCGAGCTTGGCTTGCTTGGGGTCAATCGTGCCGGCGGCGGGGGTGATTTTCTTTGCCATAGTTAGTTTTAGCTTGTTTTAGAGAATGAATAGATTAATTTTGTTGATGCAAAGTTACGAAAAAAGGCGGGCAAAACCAATTCCCAATCATGTTAATTAGAGTTAAATCGGAAAATTTTGCCGTTGGGGCAAAAAAAATGGGCCGCGACTCACGTCGAGGACCCATTCGCTTTGGTGTTTTTGGGGAATTGTATCAAAATTGTCATCGATTAAATTTGAGGATGCGGTTTTTGATTTTGCCGTCGCCGAGGAGCAGGGCGTCGGGGTTGTTGAGAATCATCTGCTCCATTGAGCGCTTGTATTGGGTCATGGCGGCAGCTTCGTCGAAGGGCATTTCGCCTTCAGCGGAGTCGATGATCTGGTAGACCATCACTGAGCCGTTGACGTTGACGGGACCTACGAGTTCGCCTTTCTTGGCGCCGCGGATTCCGCCGAGTTGAGCGTAGCGGGGGTTGCCGACGTTGACGTTGCGCAGGGTGTCAATGGAGACGGCCTGCATGGCGGTCTTGTAGTCAGCGAGGGTTTTGCCCTTGCCTTGGTATTGGGCGATGATCTTGTCGGCAAGTTTCTGTTCGAGGGCACCTTGCTCTGCGTCCATGTGGATCTGGGGGTAGGAGACGGGGGTGTAGTCGCCGTCGTAGATGTCGACGAGGGCAGCAACGGTCATGTGGGTGTTCTTATTGTCGGTGAAGAGGCGGGAAACTTCGCCTTTCTTGGCGTCTTCCATAGCCCAGCCTACGATTGAGCGGGTGTCAGAGAGGTTGTTGACGCCGGCGCTTGAGTTACCAACGAGGGCATCCTGAACGTAGAGACCGTGTTGAGCAGCGTTGTCCTGGTTAAAGGCGTCGGCGCGAGAGGCTACGATCATGAAGTCGCGCATGCGGGTGTTGAGCTCGTTGATGGTTTCGCGTGAGGGCTCAATGTTGTAGGTGGCGAGCTGCACGGAGTAGACTTCCTTGGGGTCGTCATACTTGGTGATGGCGGTGGCCACGTTTGAGCCGTCGCTCATGGTGAGGTTGACGTATTTGCCGTCGGCTTCCTTGAGCTGGTCCACGATCTGGGCGGGGAGCTGAGTGAAGTCAAATTTGTTTTCCTGCACGGTCAGCACGCCGGCGATTTTTTCCACTTCGGCGGGGTTGGCGTTGATGCGAGCAAGGATGGTGTCGGCGTTCTGAGCGGGGTCAATGAGGGCCTGCTTGACGGTGGCGCCGTTTGACTTGGTTTCGCGGCTGTTGAGGTGGGCGATAACGATGCGGGGCTGAGCGTCAGTGAAGGCGTTGTTGAGCACCACGCGGTTTTCGCCGATGTTGCCTTCCTTGGCGAAGGTGGCGAGGGAGCCGATGCGCTGGTTGCGCATGACGGTTTCGTCGCCGCTGACGGTGTTGACGATGAAGGAGCCGTCGGCCATCAGGGCTTCCATGCCCTGAGAGGCGCTGTCGGCCAAGGCGGTCATGGCCTGCTGAACGGCGTCAACTGCGGCCTGGCGGTCAGCGTTAGAGGGGACGATTGCGAGGTCTACGTAGCGGATGTAGCGCTGGGGCTCGGGTTGCTTGTAGTAGGCCTTGTGTTCGTTGTAGAACTTCTGGATTTCAACGTCGTCGACGGAGTCTTTTTCGGAGTAGATGTTTTTGCCGACGGCGGCGATGGTGTAGGTGGTGTTACCTTCGTCGAAGTTAGCGCGGGCATCGAGTTTGTTGGCGTTGATGGTGCCGGAGACGAGGCTGTAGAATTTCTGGGTTTTGAGGCCTTCTTTCACCTGGTCTTCAAACTCTTTGTATTGGTCGTGGATGTACTGCACCTGCTCGTCGGTGAGGCCTGATTCGGCGGGGTTGCTGAGCATGGTGATGATCTGGGTGGGGGTGCCACCGATGGTCTGCATGCAGTAGTTGACGAAGTAAGGCACGGCGTTTTCGCCCACGAGGGCTTCGCTGACTTCCTGGTCGGTCACGACGATGCCGAGTTTATCGAGCTCCTGGTTCATCAGGGTTTCGCTGATGAGGAACTGAAGGGCTTGATTTTCAGCGTTTTCGTTCTGGGGATTTTGTTCGCGAATCTGCTGAGCGCGTTTTTGATATTCCTCGATGTTAACTTTCTGGCCGTTAACGTTGACAACGGTGCTGTTGTCCATGAAGATTGACAGCGGATTGTCAATAATCGTAATAATGAAGAGGAAAAGCGCAACGAAGATGATGCTCACTAAGAGCACCGATTTGCTGCGAATTTTTTCGAGTGTTGCCATTTATATAATAGTAATGTCTGTTGGTTTATTGGATAAATCAGGCGCAAAGATACGCATTTTTCATTTAATAACCAAATAATCCGTCATTTTTCTTCGCCGGCGAACTCCATGAGGAAGGCTTTGATGAAGGCGTCGATGTCGCCGTCCATCACTCCGCCGACGTCGGCCGTCTGGTGATTTGTGCGGTGGTCCTTGACTCGGCGGTCGTCGAAAACGTAGCTGCGAATCTGCGAGCCCCATTCGATTTTCATCTTTGAGGCTTCAACCTTGGCCTGCTCCTCCATGCGGTGGCGCAACTCCTTGTCGTAGAGGATGGAGCGCAGTTGGCGCATGGCGTTTTCTTTGTTTTTGGGCTGGTCGCGGGTTTCGGTGTTTTCGATGA
>CAZLMV010000234.1:0-2736 GCA_964560625.1 uncultured Bacteroides sp.
AGCATCAGCCTTCCAAGCTGAGGGTCGCGGGTTTGAGCCCCGTCTTCCGCTCTAAGCAACTGAAAGATTGCCAATGTAGCTCAGGGGTAGAGCACTTCCTTGGTAAGGAAGAGGTCGCGGGTTCAAATCCCGCCATCGGCTCAAAACATTAACGGTGCGACCGCTGACGGAAGTACCGCCCCCAAACCTCGGTGGTGTGTAACATCTGCGCGCTGTCGAGGTCTTTAATGTCAAATGTAATAAACTGATTTCACTAACAAACCAATTTTTATAGCAAAGCAATGGCTAAAGAGAAATTCGAAAGAACCAAACCGCACGTGAACATTGGTACCATCGGCCACGTTGACCATGGCAAAACCACCCTCACTGCCGCAATCACCACCGTACTGGCTAAGGCCGGCCTCTCTGAGGTTAAGTCATTCGACCAGATCGACAACGCTCCCGAAGAAAAGGAACGTGGTATCACCATCAACACCGCTCACGTAGAGTATGAAACCGCTAACCGCCACTATGCTCACGTTGACTGCCCCGGACACGCTGACTATGTGAAGAACATGGTTACCGGTGCTGCTCAGATGGACGGCGCTATCATCGTAGTTGCTGCTACCGACGGCCCCATGCCCCAGACCCGCGAACACATCCTGCTCGCTCGTCAGGTGAACGTGCCCCGTATCGTAGTGTTCCTCAACAAGTGCGACATGGTTGACGACGAAGAAATGCTCGAACTCGTAGAAATGGAAATGCGCGACCTGCTCTCTTCTTATGACTACGATGGCGACGAAACCCCCATCATCCGCGGCTCTGCCCTCGGCGCCCTCAACGGCGAACCCGAATGGGAAGCTAAGGTTATGGAACTCATGGATGCCGTTGACAACTGGATTCCCCTGCCTCCCCGCGACGTTGACAAACCCTTCCTGATGCCTGTTGAAGACGTGTTCTCAATCACCGGTCGTGGCACCGTAGCTACCGGCCGTATCGAAACCGGCGTCGTTAAGGTTGGTGACGAAGTTCAGATCATGGGTCTGGGCGCTGACATGAAGTCAACCGTTACCGGCGTAGAAATGTTCCGCAAGCTCCTCGATCAGGGCGAAGCCGGCGACAACGTAGGTCTGCTCCTCCGCGGTATCGACAAGAAGGACATCAAGCGCGGTATGGTAATTTGCCACCCGGGCGTTGTTAAACCCCACAGCAAATTCAAGGCTTCTGTCTACATCCTGAAGAAGGAAGAAGGCGGCCGTCACACCCCCTTCCACAACCACTACCGTCCTCAGTTCTACATCCGCACGCTTGACGTGACCGGCGAAATTACCCTTCCCGAAGGTGTAGAAATGGTAATGCCCGGCGACCACGTTGAAATCAACGTTGAGCTGATCAACCCGGTAGCCTGCGACCAGGGTCTCCGCTTCGCTATCCGTGAAGGTGGCCGCACCGTAGGTTCAGGTCAGATCACTGAAATCCTCGACTAATCCTCGAGCGACGTTCATAATCGCAAAGCAAATAATTAGGATTCAGGCCCTCAAGGGCCACCCCGCGAAGGCCTGAATCCTATCACTTACGGGATTAGCTCAGTTGGTAGAGCACTGGTCTCCAAAACCAGGTGTCGGGAGTTCGAGCCTCTCATCCCGTGCTAAGATAACGAAAAATGAAAAAACTGAAACTACTTACGGATCTTCAGGAATCTTACACCGAATTGCGGTATAAGACCTCCTGGCCCACCAGAACCCAGCTGGTCAAGAGTGCAATCATCGTGCTGATTGCTTCCTTTATTATAGCACTGGTGATTCTCTGCATGGACCAGATTGTTGAAAACATTATGAAGCTGATCTACAGCTTCAAGCACTAAACCCCCTCCGCCGCCGGACGCCCCGCAAGGGAAGAAGGACAGGAAAAGTTTGGTGCGAATATTTATGCAATCACTCCCGGACCAACCACCGCAGAAGAAGTAAAGAGTAACAAAGTCAACCCGAGAAAACAGAATCGTTTATCAATCAAAATCCAATCAAACCGCAGCATCTATGGCAGAAGAGAAGATGGAGCCGAAAAGGGCATGGTATGTGCTCCGCGCAATTTCAGGCAAGGAAGCGAAAGTCAAGGAAATTCTTGAAGCGCAAATGCGCAACACGGACCTTGGCAATTACCTCTTTCAGGTTCTTATTCCCACTGAGAAGGTGCTTGCCGTGAGAAACGGTAAGAAAGTCGTTAAAGAGAGAAATCTCTATAGCGGCTACGTGTTTGTTGAGGCGATTCTGCGCGGCGACGTTGCTCATCTTCTGCAGAACACGACGAACGTGATTGACTTCCTGCGCGGTCGCGACAAGGGCTCAGCGCCCGAAGTGCTCCGCGAGGCTGACGTAAAGCGCATGCTCGGACAGGTCGACGAAATGAACGAAGACCCCATGCTCGACGGCGCCAACGACTACATCGTAGGCGAGTCAGTCAAGGTCATCGACGGAGCCTTTGCCGGCTTCATCGGTGAAATTGAGGAAGTGAACCGCGAGCGTAAGAAGCTCAAGGTGATGGTCAAGGTGTTTGGGCGCAACACGCCCCTGGAACTGGAAAATTCGCAAGTTGAGCGCGAACTGAAGTCTGACGCCGAATAAGATGTTACGCAACATTCCCGCCGGAAACTAAGTTTAAGCTAAATTTCAGATAAACAACCCACAATCTTCTAAATTATTGTAAACCAATGGCTAAAGAAATTGCTGGACAGATCAAATTGCAAATCAAGGGTGGCGC
>CAZLMV010000235.1:0-1076 GCA_964560625.1 uncultured Bacteroides sp.
AACTTCGACGCTGACTATTGCTATGCTCTTGGCTACAATGCGGCGATGCTGATTGAGGCCGGCGTTACGGGCTACATGAGCTCGGTGCGCAACCTCGTGGCCGGCACGGACCAATGGATTGCCGGCGGCATCCCCATCACGATGATGATGAATATGGAGCGTCGCCACGGCGAAATGAAGCCCGTGATTCAGAAGGCTCTCGTGGACCTTAACGGCAATCCCTTCAAGCAGTTTGCCGCTAATCGCGACGTTTGGGCCAAGGAGACTTGCTATGTTTATCCCGGTCCTATCCAGTACTTCGGCCCGTCGGAAGTCTGCGATCAGTGCACCGCCACCCTGCGCTACGAACACTGCTAAACCACCCCTGTGGAATCAATTCGTCAACTCTATAAGATTGGCTATGGGCCAAGCTCGTCCCACACCATGGGGCCGCGCAACGCCGCCAAACTTTTCGGTAAAAGTCACCCCGGAGCCTCGCGCTTCGAGGTGACTCTTTATGGTTCATTGGCCGCCACGGGCAAGGGCCACCTTACGGACCGGGCTATCCTTGACGTGCTGCAGCCGATTGCTCCGACGGAGATAGTCTGGCAGCCGGACGTGTTTCTCCCCTTCCACCCTAACGGGATGACTTTCAAGGCTTTTGACTCGGAGGGGAAGCTCCTTGGCGAGACGACTCAATACTCTATCGGCGGGGGCGACATCCTCGAAGAAGGGGCTGAGCGCAAGGCCGCGGAGGAGGTCTATGACATGCACACGATGACGGACATCCTGAAATGGTGTGACACGACGGGTCATTCCTTTTGGGAGTACGTCGAAAAGTGTGAGGACTCATCGATTTGGGACTATCTGCGCGAGGTTTGGCAGGTGATGAAATTGGCCGTGGAGCGCGGCATCGAGGCCGAGGGAGTGCTTCCCGGGGGCCTTGGAGTGGCGCGCAAGGCCACGAGCTATTACGTGCATGCGGCGGGCTATAACTCGTCGCTGAAATCGCGCGGATTGGTGTATGCCTACGCCTTGGCCGTCAGCGAAGAAAACGCCGCCGGCGGAAAGATCGTCACGGCGCCCACGTGTGGGTC
>CAZLMV010000235.1:1176-2699 GCA_964560625.1 uncultured Bacteroides sp.
CGGCTGAATGAGTTTATGGTGCGGGCCGATTTGACGCCGATGATTGCGTATTGTCGGGAGTTTGGCGTGCCGGTGGTCTACGAGAAAGGCGAAGATTTCGTCACCGAGGGCTCCGTGTGTCGCTACGTCGGATTGGTTTGCAGCGGCTATTTCAAGTATGCCATGCTTGATTCCGGGGGCAATGAGCGCATTGCCGGTTTCGGGTTTAAGAATGAGATCATTACGGACTTCGTGAGGTCGTTTCAGTTCGGGTTGCCGGCGTGGACGTCGGTCACTGCCGGATGTCGGTCAGAGGTTCTGCGCGTGCCGCTGAGTGAGCTTCGCGAGCATCTTCAGGAGCACCATCCGGCGTTTCTTGCCAACCTGTCGAAGCACGTTTTGGCCGAGGCCTACAGCCGCTCGCTGATGATTATCAAGCTGTCGCCGCTTGAGCGCTATCAGGTCCTCTATCCGCGCTTGGTCGACGTCATGGACCAGATTTCCATTCAGGAATTGGCCTCCTTTTTCGGCATTTCGCGACGACAATTTCAGCGAATCCGCTCCATGAGTTGACGTTTTGGGACATATGTCCTATTCCCGACGGGAAATTATGCGTAAATTTGCCACAGATAATTCATTTAAAGCATTTTACGTATGAAGAAATTTGTCATTTTACTGTTTTTAGTGGTCTACCCGCTGCTGATATTTGCCAAATGGGACGGCGAACCCGTCACGGCAATCATGGCCGACGGGACGCGCCTTGAAGGGTTCACCAAAACGAGCCTGATCAATTACAACAGGCCGGGAGTCTCCAAGGTCGGTATAAGCAAAGAGTTCAAGGGCCCGGAGACCAAGTACACCTCCAAGGAGATCGCCGCGCTGATTTTCCCGCCGGCCGAGGGCGACTCTATCTATGCGGTGTATGAGCCGGTCAGGGCGCAGAAAAGCCTGCCTAACCTTTGGAAGAAGAATCCGAAGACATATAAGGATCCGGTGTTTTTGCGGCTGATTTATAATGGCGAACACGTCAAGGGGTATGTGCGTCCATGCCGCGGGGGAACTTATACGCCCTCGATGACCATTGTGGACTACACTTGGATATACTATTATCTGATTGACGGACAAGAAGTTGCCAAGGCCTATTGGGTTGACACTAACGACATCACGCCGGCCATGAGGAAGGTGATGAAGTTCTATTTATCGGAGTTTCCGGAGCTGCAAAAGATGGTCGACGACAAAGAACTGACGCCCAAAGATTTCCGCAATAACCCGGCCATGGTTTTGCCGCTGATGGACGCGGCCATCGGCTCCCGCCGGTGAATACCGTGCTTTGCGCGGTGTTTAAGGTTTAAGGTTTAAGGTTTAAGGTGGTTTGGGGGGCGGGTTGAGGCTCGGTAAGATTTATAATTCTTATAATTCTTATAATTCTTATAAGTTTTATAAGGGTTATGAGTTTTATAAGGGTTATGGGGTTATTTGGGGAGGGGGGTAAACTTTAGGATTGATTTGGGTGTTTATAGGGTAAAGGAACACTTTTTTTAACG
>CAZLMV010000236.1:0-2655 GCA_964560625.1 uncultured Bacteroides sp.
GAGTTAAATTTTGCGGAAAATTTGTAGGCGATGGATATTTTTGCTATATTTGTGGCGGAAAATTTCACCATTATTTTATTGACTATGAGGAAGATTTGCTGTTTGATTTTTGGACTGATCGGCATTGGCTGTGTGGCCGCCAAAGGGCCGGCGTTTCCGGTGCTGACGTTTGTCAATGAGGGCGACACGGTGCGTGCCACTTACGATGACGCGCCGCGGATGCTCTATGATGCCAACTGGTTTGTGGACTATAACTCCGCCACGGATAAGTTGCTCGCTGACGAAGGCTTAGGCCAATATCGCTCGATTGAAGACGACGTCTTAGCCCGCGTGGCCATCAGCCGCATGTTTATGAACTCGCGCCTGTCATCGCTCGAGCCGCTGATGGTCACGATGCAAGCTTCGCGACCCGCCGACTTGCAGATGTCGCCCCGCGTCTATCTGCAAATGAGCGAGATGCTTGCCATGTTGAACCGCGCCGTGGCCGACGAGGTCGATGACCGCATCTCCCCCTCCGCCATGGACGAAGAACACGCCTTTCGCGACTTCGGAATCATGTGTCGCGACAACGACATCTGGGAAAAAGAAGCCCTCAACCCCAGCGCCTACGTCAAACTCTCCTTCACCGAAGGACTCCCCAAAGACAAAGGCCCGCAAAACATCCTTGAAGACACCTTAGGCGTAATCAACTATAACCCATGGCGTTACGCCTACAACCCGCTGATGCCGCCCGCACGCGAACTCGACTGGTTCATCAACGACATGACGGCCAAATATCGCTTCTTCAGCCACGTGATTCGCACCCCTGAGGGCCAATTAGTGCAGACCTCCACGGCCGACGATCTGCGCCTGAGTCCCGCCGTCTGGTTCTTCCTGACCGAAGCCCTCAAAGGCCTTAACGAGCAGACTGACAGGATGAATGACCCAATTGCCGCATGGACCGACAGCCCCGAAGAAGCCGAGCGCATGAGCCGCGAATTCTTCATGGCCAAAAACCGCGGCGCCTCATCCCGCATCTTCGACAAAAAAGGCAAACTCCAGCGCCGCCTCGAGCCCACAAAACCCACCTCACGCCCCACCCGCTTCGAATACCGCCTCGACGCCTTCAACCGCAACAACGGCACCTGGCGCCAAAAAGCCCCCACCCCCGCCTTCGGCATCAACCCCTAATCCCTCAGAAATTAGGAATTAAAAAAATTAGGAATTAGCGGAAAGAGGCTAATTCCTAATTTCTAATTTTTAATTTCTAATTCTTAGTAGGAGAGTTTGGGGTCGAGGTCTTTGGCTTGGGCTACCATCTTTTCGATTTCGGCGGCGGAGGGGACGCGGTTGCAGAGGTTTTTGACGGCGTTGACTTCTTCGCATTTGGCGGCGAGGTTGGCGGGGACGCGGTGGCGGAGTTCTTTGACGGTGTCAACTCCGGCGGCTTCGAGGAGTTCGGCAAATTGCCCGGCGATGCCCTTGATGCGGAACAGGTCAGAGTGGTTGGCCCATTTGAGGATGAGCTTTTCGGAGATGCCGGTCTTTTCGGCTAATTCCTTGCGCTGCTTGGGGGTGGCGGCGGCTTCGAGGATGTCGTCGGTGGTTTTGATGCCGACTTCGTTGAGTTTCTTGGCGTAAACTTCGCCAATGCCTTCGATTTCTTCTACTTTGTAGGCCATAATTTCATGGAGTTTTAAGGGGTTAATACTTGAATATCAGCGCAAATATACGCAATTTTTTCAAAAAACTGCAAATAATTCAGTTTTTTTCATTCTTTTTCAGTAAATTTGCACCTATAAAACCGTAACCATTCATTCTAAATTTTTACCATGGACAAAGGAACTATCCTCGTCACCGGCGGCACGGGCTATATTGGCTCTCACACCGTCGTCGAACTCCAGGCCGCCGGCTATGGGGTCGTAATCATTGATAATCTGAGTAATAGCAACAAGGAAGTGCTTGACGGCATCGAGCGCATCTCCGGCATTCGCCCCGCCTTCGTCGAGGCCGACTGCTGCGACATGGACGCCCTGCGCAAGCTCTTCAAGGAGCACCCCGGAATCAAGGGCATCATCAATTTCGCCGCCTCTAAGGCCGTCGGCGAGTCCATGCAGAAGCCCGTGCTCTACTATCGCAACAACCTCAACACCCTGATGAATCTCCTGGACTGCATGGCCGAATTTGACGTCAAAGGCATCGTCTTCTCCAGCTCTTGCACCGTCTATGGCGAGCCCGACGAAAACCCCGTGACCGAACAGGCTCCCATCAAAAAGGCCACCTCGCCTTATGGCAACACCAAGCAGATCAGCGAGGAAATCATCACCGACGTCATCAACGCCGGCGCCCCGTTCAAGTCAGTCATCCTGCGCTATTTCAACCCCGTGGGCGCTCACCCCAGCGCTGAAATCGGCGAGTTGCCCAACGGCGTGCCTCAGAACCTGATTCCTTACATCACCCAGACTGCCATGGGCATCCGCAAGGAGCTCAGCGTGTTCGGCAATGACTATCCCACTCCCGACGGCTCTTGCATCCGCGACTTCATCAACGTTGTTGACCTGGCCAAGGCCCACGTAAAAGCCATGGACCGCATGCTCGAAAATCCCGACGCCGACAAGATCGAAATCTTCAACCTCGGCACCGGCAACGGCGTGAGCGTTCTTGAACTCATCAACA
>CAZLMV010000237.1:0-2653 GCA_964560625.1 uncultured Bacteroides sp.
GGCGCTCGGTGGCGCGGGTGGTGGCCGTGTAGAGCCAGCGGTGGAAATCGAGGGTCAGCAATGCCTCGGGCTGCACTCCGCCCAAGTCGGCAATGACGTTTGACCACTGGCCGCCCTGCGCCTTGTGGCAAGTGATTGCGTAGGCATATTTCACCTGCAAGGCCTGGAAGTAAGGGTTTGATTTCATGGCCTTTAGGCGCACGTAGCGGGGCGTGGATTCGCTGAAAAGCGACGGGTCGGAATAGACGGCGTCGAAGAGCGCCTGCTGCTGGTCGGCCGTCAGCGCCGGCGCGTCGGAAGTCAGGCAGTCAAGGATGATTTTGCAGTCCAATTCCACTGACCTGTAGGGGAATTCGATTTTGACGTCGGCAAAGCGAAAGCCGTAGCGCTCCTCGGTGGAGTAGATGCGCGAAATGCGCGCCGTGTCGCCGTTGGCAATGAAGTCTAACTCTCTGATTTTCGCGGCCCAATGGTAATTGTTTTTCGCCACGAGCAGCAGCTCGTCGCGGCTCAGTTCCTCCGTGCGGTCAAGGATTTGCGAGCGGATGGCGAGGTTGAATTTCGTGGCGCGCCAGTTTGCGCGGGTAATCAGCACGGTTTCTTCGACCCCGTCGGCGGCATAAAGCTCGGATATGGTTTCCTGGAGTTCTTCGCCGGGCAGGGCGATGACGTCGTCGAAATTGAAGTTGAAATAGGGGCGCTCTAAGGGGTCGAGGAGCATCTGTTTTCGCTGGGCCGTGGCATTAAAAAGGATGCCGCTGGAGCCGGCCTGGCGCACGGTGTGGGTGAGCTGCACGCGGCTCACTCGCAGGCCGTAGCTGCGCAATTCTTCGGGTCGGAGCGCCGGCGAGTTTTCGCACCCCACCGGGGGGAGCTGGGCAGTGTCGCCCACGAAGATTATGCGGCAGAAATGGCCGGAGTAGACGTAGTGAATCAGGTCGGTGAGCACGTCTGAGCCGGCATCTTTGGCGCCGATCATTGAGGCCTCGTCGACGATGAAAATGGTGTTTTTATGCGGGTTATCCATCACTGCGGCAAAGGGTTTGCCCTGGCCGGGAGGATAGTAAATTTTGCGGTGGATGGTGGAGGCGGGATAGTCGGCATAGGCGGCGAGGACCTTGGCGGCGCGCCCGGTGGGGGCGAGGAGCACCGTGGGCACTTCCACTTCGTGGAGGGCGCGCACCAAGGCGCTGACTAAGGTCGTCTTGCCGGTGCCGGCATAGCCGCAGAGCAGAAAAACCGAATCATGGGAAGCCGAGCTGCGGCAGAAGCGTGCAAGCGCCTGAGCCGTAACCTCTTGCTGCTTAGTCGGCTCGTAAGGGAGCCGGTCAAGAATCAGTTTTGCAAACTCCGAAACGTACAATGAATCAACGGGTTATTAGAGCGTCCATTCGGCGCCGTCTTTGGTGTCCTTGACTTGGAAGCCTATTTCGGCCATGCGGTTGCGGATTAGGTCGCTGGTGGCCCAATCCTTCTTGGCTTTGCTTTCGGCGCGGATTTCCAAGAGCAGGTCGATGGCGTCCTCGTAGGGTTTGAGGTTGACGCCGTCGGTGGCTCCTTCGGGGGGCAGAATCCCCATGATATCAAATAGATAGTCCTGGAAAAGGCGCTTCATCAGGTCGATGTCTTCCTGCGTGGCCTTAGCGTTACCGTCGTTGACCTGGTTGATCATGCGGCAGAGGTCAAAGAGATGACCGATGACGATGGGGGTGTTCAGGTCGTCGTCCATCGCCTCTTGCATCTTTGCCTCGATGCCGTCGAGCTGGAGGGTCGATTCGGCCGAGGGTTTGAGGTCCTGGAGGCGTTTCCATCCTTCGAGGATTCGCTTGAGGCCTTTTTCGGCGGCTTGGAGGGCTTCGTTGCTGAAATCGAGCGTGGAGCGATATTGCGCCATGAGGATGAAGAAGCGGATGGTCATGGGCGAATAGGGCTGGTCGAGCTTCTCGTGGGTGCCGTCGAAAAATTCATCGAGGGTGATGAAGTTGCCGTAAGATTTGCCCATTTTTTTGCCGTTGATGGTTATCATGTTGTTATGCATCCAGTATTTCACGGCGTCGTGGCCGTTGTGGGCCACGGATTGGGCGATTTCACATTCGTGGTGGGGGAACATCAGATCCATGCCGCCGCCATGAATGTCGAAGGTCTCGCCGAGGTATTTTTCGCCCATGGTTGAGCACTCCAAGTGCCAGCCGGGGAATCCCTCGCTCCAGGGTGAGGGCCAGTGCATTATGTGTTCGGGCGCGGCTTTTTTCCAGAGGGCAAAGTCGGCGGGATGATGCTTTTCAGACTGTCCGTCGAGTTCGCGGGTGTTGGCAAGGAGCTCGTCGATGTTGCGTCCGGAGAGCTTGCCGTAGGGGTGGTCGCGGTTATATTTGGGCACGTCGAAATAGACGGAACCGTCTGACACATAGGCATATCCGGCGTCGAGAATCTTCTGCACGTAGGCAATCTGCTCGATGATGTGGCCCGAGGCATGGGGCTCAATCGAGGGGGGGAGCACGTTGAGGCGCTCCATGGCTTTATGGTAGCGGTTCAGGTAGTGCTGCACCACCTCCATCGGCTCCAATTGCTCGAGGCGCGCCTTTTTGGCGATTTTGTCTTCGCCTTCGTCGGCGTCGTTTTCGAGGTGGCCCACGTCGGTTATGTTTCTGAC
>CAZLMV010000238.1:0-2640 GCA_964560625.1 uncultured Bacteroides sp.
CAGGTCCGAGTATGGGGGGAGGTTGGGGAGGAAGGTGTAGGTGTGGGCGGCGGGGTCGAGGTGGCAGCAAAAGTGGCGCAGGCCGTTGCTGACGATGAGGTATGGGGCGCGGAGCACCATGTTGTAGCGGGCAATTTGGTCGAAGACGGCGGCGGTGATTTCGACCGTGGGGGCTTTATATTCGATGATGACCAGGGGGGAGGCGTCAGTGCGATTCCAGACCACGGTGTCGCAGCGGCGAGTGAGTCCGTTGAGGGTTACTCCGACTTCGTTGGCCATCAGTGCGGGAGGATAGCCAAGGTGGTTGATGAGAAAATGGACGAAGTGTTGGCGCACCCATTCCTCGGGGGTGAGGATCAGGTTTTTTCGGCGCAAGGGGTCGAAAATGAGGGTGTTACCTTGGGCGTCGGCGCTGAGGCGGAGGTCTCCGGGGGGTAAATTTAGGGGCGTTATGCAGTTTTTTTTGGTTTTTGGCGACATTTTTTGTAATTTTGGGGACAAATTTAGTAAAAAAATCTGAGAAAATGGCAACAGCAGCCCCTACGTTTAAAGAGCTTCAACAGCAAATCGCCGCGCGCAAGACGGCTCCGATCTACGTCCTCCACGGCTCGGAGGGCTATTATGTAGATGAGTTGGTGAAGGATTTTGAGAAGTTGATTCCCGAGGATGCGCGTGACTTCAATCTCTATGTGCTGTATGCCACTCAGACCACCCCGGAGCAGGTCCAGGAAACCTGTATGCGCTATCCGATGATGTCTGATTTTCAGGTGGTTATCCTCAAGGAGGCTCAGGCCGTGAGGGCTGATTTCTTGGATAAATTGACGGCCTATGCCGAGCATCCGAATCAGCAGACCATCCTCGTGGTGGCCGGCAGGGGCGACAAGGTCACGGGCGCAAAGTTTTTGAAGGCCGTCAGGGCCTCCGGCGGCGTGGTTTTTGAGACTCCGAAGCTTTATGAGAATAAGGTCGGGCCGATGATTGAGCAGCTCGTGCGGCAAGAGGGGCTGACGATTGACCAGAAGGCGTTGGCAATGTTGATGGACCACGTCGGCACGGACCTTTCGCGCATAATGAATGAGGTCACCAAGCTCAAGACGGCCCTCCCCGCGGGCGGAGCCATCACGCCGCAGGTGGTTGAGAAGCTCATCGGCGTGAGCAAGGATTTCAATAGCTGGGAGTTTTTGGACGCCTTAGCCGCGCGCAACACGGCCAAGGTCTATCGCATAGCCGATTATTTTGAGGCGAATCCGAAGCAGAATCCGGCCATCATGCTCGGGATTTCGATTTTCGGATTTTTCGCCAAGGTGTTGTTAGCTCTTTATGCGCCCGACAAGTCTGAATCAGGCATCTGCGGGGCCACGGGCGCACGACCCTATTCGGGTGATTTAAAGCGCATTGTCAGCGGAATGAGAAACTATAACGCGTGGCAGGTGATCAACGCCATCGCCGCATGTCGCCGCTTCGACGTCAGGGCCAAGGGCATCGGCTCGCGCGCCGATGAATATGCCCTTTTCCGCGAACTTCTTTTTACCATACTCAACTGATTATGACCTCGCCGAACCAATCAAATCGCCTTGCCTCGCTCGACATTTTGCGCGGCCTCGACCTGTTTTTTCTCGTGTGGCTCCAGCCGGTATTGTTAGCCATTGGGCGCGCCACCGACTCTGAGTGGTATCACCGCCTGCTCTGGCATTTCGACCATGAGCGCTGGGAGGGATTGCGCCTTTGGGATATGGTCATGCCGCTGTTTCTGTTCATGGTGGGCACGTCGATGCCCTTTGCGTTTGCCAAGTATCAAACCGGGGCGGCGCTTGACCGGAGGGCCGTCTATCAGCGCATCGGGCGGCGCTTTTTGCTGCTTTTCCTGTTTGGCATGATCGTGCAGGGCAATCTGTTGGCCTTGGATATTGACGCCATCCGGATTTACACGAACACCCTTCAGGCCATCGCCGTGGGTTATCTCTTGGCGTCGATGATCGTGCTCCACCTCTCGCTGCGCGGGCAGCTGATTGCCACGGCGGCCCTACTCATAATCTATTGGATACCAATGGCTTTTGCGGGCGATTACACCGTGCAGGGCAATTTTGCCTATCGCGTGGATGAGCTCATCATTGGCGATTTTCGCGGCGACCGGACCTACACGTGGGTCTGGAGCTCGCTGACCTTCACGGTGACCGTGATGCTCGGAGCCTTTGCCGGGCGAATGATGCGAAATGTGGCCCCGGGGGAGCGCACGCGCCGCGCCGCGATGATGGTGTTAGTGGGTGTATGCCTGATAGTTGCGGGCTGGCTCTGGAGCTTTGAACACCCCATCATCAAGCGCCTCTGGACGGGGTCAATGACCCTGCTCAGCGGCGGCATATGCTTCCTGCTGATGGCGCTGTTCTACTGGTGGATCGACGCCCGCGGCCACTCCCGCGGCCTCAACTGGCTCAAAATCTACGGCACAAACGCCATCACGGCCTATGTCCTCGGCGAAGTGGTCAACTTCCGCAGCATCGTCAACTCCGTCTCCTTCGGCCTCGAACACCTCATCGGCCCCGACTGGTACAACGTCTGGCTCACCTTCGGCAACTTCGCCCTCCTCTTCCTCCTCCTCACCGCCATGTACCGCACCCACACCCACCTCAAACTCTAACC
>CAZLMV010000239.1:0-2637 GCA_964560625.1 uncultured Bacteroides sp.
GGCTACGGAACTTACGGCGCCGCCGCCCATACCGATGCGGTAGTTGTCGCCGCCCATGACGATGACTTTCTCGCCGGCGGTCGGATGACCCTTGAGGGCGTCGCGCTTGTTGGCGAAGCCAACGCCGCCGGCAAGTATGATGACCTTGTCGTAGGCATAGTTGAGGCCGTTTTCAGAGTGTTCGAAGGTGAGGACCGAGCCGCAGATAAGCGGTTGGCCGAACTTATTGCCGAAGTCGCTGGCGCCGTTTGAGGCCTTGATGAGGATTTCGGCCGGGGTCTGATAGAGCCACACGCGAGGGTTCATCATGTTTTCCCAGGGCTCTACGGCACCTTCATGGCGCGGATATGAGGTCATGTAGACGGCGGTACCGGCCAAGGGGAGCGAGGCCTTACCTCCGCCGAGACGGTCGCGAATTTCGCCGCCGGAGCCGGTGGCGGCGCCGTTGAAGGGTTCGACGGTGGTGGGGAAGTTGTGGGTCTCAGCCTTCAGCGAGAGCACTGATTCAATGGGCTTTACCTCAAAGAAGTCAGGTTTTTCGGGATTGACGGGTGCGAACTGGTCAATCTGCGGACCCTCCACGAAGGCCACATTATCTTTATAGGCGCTGACCAACTTGCCGGGGTGCTCCTGGCTGGTCTTCTTGATCAGCTTAAAGAGCGACGAGGGCATTTCCTGGCCGTCGATAATAAAGGTGCCGTTGAAAATCTTGTGGCGGCAATGTTCGGAGTTAACTTGCGAAAAACCAAACACTTCGCTATCGGTCAGCGGGCGTCCGAGCTTCTTGCTCAGGCCGATGAGGTATTCTTCCTCTTCGGGGCTCAGGGCGAGTCCTTCCGCTAAGTTATAGGCGTGGATGTCGGTAATATGGACAATCGGCGCGGGGGTTGCGTCAATCTTGAAAGTGTTCTCATCCAAGCCGTTATACACTCGCTGGAGCATCTTATCGTGGGCGGGAGCCGGGGAATTATCCTCCGTAAACTCTTCGATACGCAAAACGCCCTGAAGACCCATGTTTTGGGTGATCTCCACGGCGTTCGTGCTCCAAGGGGTTATCATCTCTTTGCGAGGGCCAACGAATTGACCCTGCAGTTTGGTGTCGGCAAGGGGAGCTGCTCCGGAAAAGAGCCAGCTAAACTTCTCCTTCTCAGCGTCGGAGAGGAGATGATCGGCATCAACCGCATAGACGGTTTTGATGTCTTTCCTGAAAAATTGAATCATCTGGGGTTAAATAGTGATTGGTGATTACGGTGCAAATTTACGCATTTTTTCCGAGAATCACTCACTTTTTTGCCCCAAATTTTTCAGAATTCCGTAAAAGCGAACGGAAGGAGGGCCCGAATGGACTCCAAACGGTAGATTTTTTCGGCTCCTACGAGCAGGACTTTCACGCCTTTACCGGCCAAAAGCTCATATTGGAGGAGGGCTTGGCGGCATGCACCGCAGGGCGAGCAGGGGTCGGCGACGAATTGGCCGTCGGTGCCGCGCGCGGCGATGGCAATGGCTTCAAATTTGGCGTCAGGGTATGTGGCCCCGGCATAATAGCAGGCGGAGCGCTCGGCGCAGGTGCCGGAGGGGTAGGCGGCGTTTTCCTGGTTGGCGCCGGTGATGATTTCGCCATTGCTCAGCAGGATGGCGGCGCCCACGCAGAAGTGGCTGTAAGGGGCGTAGCTGCGATAAGTGGCTTCGCGGGCAAGGTTGACGAGCTCTAATTCTTTGGCGGAAAGCTCGCTATAGGTCAGTTCTTCAACGGTTGTTTTTACTTCAAATGTTTTCATGGTCTATGCTGATTTCGGTGATATTTTCTGTTGTTTCGGTGATGGGATAGAGGGCCGAGGCGCGATGACCGATGATCCAGAGCACGTCGCCATTCAAGGTGAGGAGGCGGGTTTGGCGGCGGCGCGAGGCGCTGATTCCGCAATCGTTCATCACGTCGGAGACCATCCTTGAGCCCTTCATTCCAAAGGGGCGCATGCGGTCGCCCTCTTGCCAGTGGCGCACATGAAATTGCGTATCCTCGGGCAGTGCGTCCGAATCCAAGTAGAGCCGCCCTTTTTGCATGACAAAACCGGCGTCTTTGCGAAGCTGGCGATAGATTAGACGTGGCTCGGCTTCTTCGGCGCTGAGTTTTGTTAGCTCGTATTTGCCGTCAGGGCAGATAGTTACCTTATATTCGGGCGAGTCAAATTGCGCGCCGACGGCGGCTGAGAGCATTTTCCGGCATTGGTCGGCATTGAATCCGTAAGGCGCGAGCCATTCGAAGAGTAGCGCCGGGTCAACGCTCCGCAGCGAGTCAGTTCGCGCGGGCAGGTATTGGTCATAGAGTCGGGCACATTCGCGCAGGTTTCGGACCGAGCGCGAAAGAGTGGTCATGGCGTCGGGAAATTGCTCGACGATGGCGGGGAGGATTATGTTGCGCAACTTATTGCGTTTGAAGTCGTTAGAGAGGTTTGAGGAGTCAACGATGAAGGGGATCTCTTCTTGGCTCAGATACTCTAAAATCTCGGCGCGAGGAGTGTCTAAGAACGGGCGAATCACTCGGCCGGCGCGGGGAATCATCCCCTTGGCGCCATGGATTCCGCAGCCTCGAAGGAGGTTTAGAAGCATGGTCTCGACATTGTCCTCGCGATGATGGCC
>CAZLMV010000240.1:0-2632 GCA_964560625.1 uncultured Bacteroides sp.
TGGGGATTATACGGAACAAGAACTATGGGAAAGAGGTCCCATAGTTCTTGCAGAGAGAGTTCGTGGAGGGGTTTCAAATGAGTTCGGTTTTGATTTGGTCGTCGGCCACAGAGACGCGGATGGTTTTGCCGGTCATGTCTTTGCCGGTGAGAATCATCTCGGCCAAGGGGTCTTCGAGGTATTTCTGGATGGCTCGCTTGAGGGGGCGGGCACCGAATTGCTGGTCATAGCCCTTTTCAGCGATGAAGGTCTTGGCTTCTTCGGTGATGTCGAGGGAGATGCCGAGCTCCTGACAGCGCTTGTAGAAGCCCTTGAGTTCGATGTCGATGATCTTGAAGATCGCCTCCTTATCGAGTGAGTCAAACATGATGACGTCGTCAATACGGTTGAGGAACTCGGGGGCAAAGGCTTTTTGAAGGGCCTTGTTGAGCACGCCGTGGTTATATTCCTCCTCAGAGCCGGAGCGGGTGTTGAAGCCAACGCCTGCACCGAAGTCCTTGAGCTGACGAGTGCCGATGTTCGAGGTCATGATGATAATGGTGTTCTTGAAGTCAATGCGGCGCCCGAGGGAGTCGGTCAGTCGGCCTTCGTCCATCACCTGGAGCAGGAGATTAAACACGTCGGGGTGAGCCTTCTCAATCTCGTCGAGCAGGACGATGCTGTAAGGGCGACGGCGCACTTTTTCGGTCAAGATGCCGCCTTCCTCGTAGCCAACATAGCCCGGAGGCGCTCCGACCAGACGGCTCACGGTGAATTTCTCCATGTATTCGCTCATGTCGATACGAATCAGCGTGTCAGCCGAGTCAAAGAGATATTCGGCGAGCTTCTTGGCTAAGTGGGTCTTGCCGACGCCGGTCGGGCCGAGGAACATAAACGTGCCGATGGGCTTGTTGGGGTCCTTCAGGCCTACGCGGTTACGCTGAATGGCCTTGACAATCTTTTCGATAGCATTGTCCTGGCCGATGATGGCGTTTTTCAGCTCGGGACCCATCTCCATCAGGCGCATACCCTCAGCCTGGGCAATGCGCTGCACGGGCACTCCGGTCATCATGGCCACTACCTCAGCCACTTTTTCGGCATCGACGGGCACACGGTGAGCGTCCAACTCCTTCTCCCAGCGAGCCTTAGCCTCTTCGAGCTCCTTGCGCTGACGCTGGGCAGCATCGCGATGGGCGGCAGCCTGCTCATAGTTCTGAGCCTTTACGGCGGCAAACTTGAGTTGGTCAGACTGATTGATGCGCTCTTCCAAGGCCTCGATTTCCGGGGGCACGGAGATGTTGCTGATATGCACACGCGAGCCGGCTTCATCCATGGCGTCGATGGCCTTGTCGGGGAAAGTGCGGTCACTCATGTAGCGTTCGGTCAGTTTGACGCATGCTTCGAGAGCGTCGTCGGTGTAGGTCACGTTATGGTGAGACTCATATTGCTCCTTAATATTATTAAGGATGGCGAGGGTCTGCTCGGCCGTGGTGGGTTCCACCATGACTTTCTGGAAGCGGCGCTCAAGGGCTCCGTCCTTTTCAATGCTGGTGCGGTATTCATCAAGCGTGGTAGCGCCGATGCACTGGATTTCGCCGCGGGCCAAGGCGGGTTTGAGCAAGTTGGCGGCATCCATGGAGCCGGCGGCATTACCGGCGCCGACAATGGTGTGGAGTTCGTCAATGAACAGGATAACGTCCTTGTTCTTGCTCAGTTCGGTAAGAATCGCCTTGATGCGCTCTTCAAACTGGCCGCGATATTTGGTGCCGGCAACGAGCGAAGCCATGTCGAGCGACACGACGCGCTTGTCAAAGAGCACTCGCGACACCTGACGATTAACAATTCTCAGGGCGAGACCTTCGACGATGGCCGACTTACCCACGCCGGGTTCGCCAATCAGCACGGGGTTATTCTTCTTGCGGCGGCTCAAAATCTGGGCCACGCGCTCAATTTCCACTTCGCGACCAATGACGGGGTCAAGGCGACCGTCGGCGGCAGCCTTGGTCATGTCAAAGCCGAATTTATCGAGCATCGGGGTGTCAGAGCCCTTCTTGTTCGACGAAGTGGCATTAGAAGAGGGAGAACTTGCGCGAGACTGCTGGTCGGGTGATTCATAACCTTCGTCCTCGTCGTCGTCAGTAAACATGGAGCCGGTGGGGCTGCCCTCGCTATTGGAAACGTTCTTATAGAGCACCTCGTAGGTAGCGCCATGGCGTCGCAGAGTTTCCATAAACTTCATGGTGCAAACCTCGGAGTTATGGAAGAGAGCCAAGAGCAGATGCACGGGCTCAACCTCTAACTTGCGAAGCATTCGGGCCTCAAGGGCGGAAAGTTTCACAAGACGGTTAGAAAGGGCCGAGGGAGTGGGCTCGGCAACGACGTCAGCCGAGATGCCACGGGTGGCAACTATGTCAGTCAGGACGGCGTTTACGGTGTCTGACCCGGCATAACGCTCCACTAAGGAGCGGCAATTATCATCATACTTAACCAAGGAGGCAAAGAGATGCTGAGGCTCGATGACTGCGGAATTACATTCGCGAGTCACTTCGCTGCTTGCTCTTAAAATCCCTTGGAGTTGCTCAGTTAATCTAATATCCATTCTTTATATATCTCCGTTAAATAATTTCGTGTGGTTTTAATATATAACGTAAAA
>CAZLMV010000241.1:0-2626 GCA_964560625.1 uncultured Bacteroides sp.
CGTCAACATAAGCAAAGGGATGGATGGTGACGTTCTCGCCGATTTTGGCGGAAGGGTCAACGTAAGCAAGCGGTGAAATCATATGTTAAATTAAAAATACAAAATATAAAATACAAAATAATTACAAAGTAAATGAAAAATAGAAAATACAAAGTACAAAATAGAAAATACAGAATACAGAATACAGAATATAAAAATACTGACTTAGGTGAATTGGCCTAAATTACTTTGTATTTTGTATTTTGTACTTTTCATTTATTTCGTTCCGCCGCCTAAGGATTGGTAGAGGTTCACCACGGCCTGGGAGCGGGCGAGGCCACAGTTGAGCAGGCCCATCTGGGTGCCGAGGAGGTTCTGCTGAGCCGTCAGCACTTCCAGGTAGGTCGTGTTATAGTTCGTGGCGCTGTTGGTGAAGAGGGTCTCGGTGATGTCAACGGCCTGGGTCATGTAGTCCACCTGCTTGGCAAGGAGTTGCTGCTTGGCGGTCACGTTATTATAGGCGGTGAGGGCGTTGGAGACGTCGCCGGCGGCCTTCATCACGGTGTATTCAAACGTGTTCATGGCCTGCTCCTGCTGAGCCTTGGTGGCCTTGAGGCGGGCAATGTTCTGTCCGCGGGCAAAGAGGGGCGCGGTGAGCTGTCCTGCCAAGTTGACGAACCATTTTCCGGGGTTGAAAATCATCGTGCCGAGCGAGTTGGTAAATCCGCCGTTGGCCGAGATGGAGAGCGAGGGATAGAACGCTGCGCGGGCCGAGTTGGTGGCATAATAAGCAATGGCGAGCTGGCGTTCCTGGGCGCGCACGTCGGGGCGGTTAGCCAAGGCCACCATCGGCACTCCGGAGTTGAACTCGGCGGGGAGTTCCACGCTCAGACCCGGCTGAATGGGCCATGACTGGGGCATCTGACCCATCAGGAGCGAGAGGGTGGTGTTGGCCTCCTCAAGGCTCGTCTCAAGGTCAGAGATGGAGGCGAGGATGGAGTAATACTGGGCGGAGGATTGCACCACGGCGGCCTCGGTGGTTCCGCCGGCTTCCTTCATAGCCTTCATGGTCTCAACGCTCTGCTCCCAGATTTTGGCCGTCTGCTTCTGGAGTTCGAGCTGGGCGGCGAGGGTGGAGATGGCGTAATAGCAGTTGGCCACGCCGCCGATGATCTGCGAGCGCACGGCCTGCTCATAGTCCTTCTGCATCTCATAGGCCGTCTCGGCTGAGCGCTTGGAATTCAGCGTCTTGCCGAAGACGTCGATTTCCCAGCTGACGCTCAGGGGGATATTGTAGGTCCAGTTTTTGTTGCTCCATCCGCCGCCGGGGAGGTTGGTGGCGCTGTTGCCGCCCTGGGGGGCGAGGGCCACTGACGGCAGATAGCTCAGGCGGGCGCCGAGCATGTTGGCGTGGGCCACGTCGATGTTCAGCTTGGCGTTTTTGAGGTCAACGTTGTTGGCCAAGGCCTGGTTGATGAGGTCGGTGAGCACCGGGTCGGTAAAGACCTGCTGCCAGGGGAGTTCGCCTAAGGAAGTGGAGTCAACTTCGGCGCTCTTGGCCTCGACATATTCGCGAGTAATGGCCGACGAATCGGGCATCTCGAATTTCTGATAGATGTGGCAGCCGGAGGCAGCGGCGGCGAAGGCCACTGCCAAGATTCCGGATGCTAATTTATTTGAAAATCTCATTTTGATGTATTGTCTGGATGAATTTAGCGGGAGTATTGCTCGATTTCGGCGCCGATGCCGGCATTGTTGGTGTCTTCCCATTTGAGCGGGGAGATCTTCTCCTGAATCTTCTGGAAGATTACGAAGAGGGCGGGCACGAACAGCAGCTGGAGAATCATGCCGATGAGCATGCCGCCGATGGAACCGGTGCCGAGGGCGCGGTTGCCGACGGCGCCTACGCCGGTGGAGAACATCAGGGGCAATAGGCCGATAATCAGGGCGATAGAGGTCATCAAGATGGCGCGCAGACGGGCGCAAGCACCCTGAATGGCGGCGTTGATGATGCTCATGCCGGTGCGGCGGCGTTCAAGGGCAAATTCCACGATAAGAATGGCGTTTTTGGCCAACAGACCAATCAGCATGATCAGCGCAATCTGGAAGTAGATACTGTTAGCAATGCCGAAGATCTGAGCGAAGACGAACGAGCCCATCAAGCCGAACGGAATAGAGAGGATTACGGCAAAGGGGACGATGTAACTTTCATACTGGGCCGAGAGAAGCAGGTAGACGAACAGCAGGCAGAGGCCGAAGATGATGGCCGTGGAGTTCGAGCCCTGGTTGGCTTGCTGGCGCGTGATGCCGGAGTATTCATAGCCGTAGCCCTGGGGGAGGGTAGAGGCGGCCACCTGAGCGATGGCTTCAAGGGCCTGGCCGGAGGAGAATCCGGCGGCGGGCTGACCTGTCACGGAGATTGACGTGAACATGTTGAAGCGGTTCAGCAGGTCAGGGGCATAGATGCGCTGCAGGGTGATGAAGTTGCTGACGGAGGCCATTTCGCCGGTGATGGCGTTGCGCACCTTGATGCTCTCAAGGGTTTCGGGGCTCACGCGCGCCTCGGGCTCAGCCTGCATCATTACGCGATAGATCTTACCGAAGCGGTTGAAGTTGGAGACGTACATACCGCCATAGTAGCCCTGCA
>CAZLMV010000242.1:0-2603 GCA_964560625.1 uncultured Bacteroides sp.
GATTATTTGCCGGTGAGGATGGAGCGGATGTCGTGGAGTTTGTTGAGGGCGTCGAGGGGGGTGAGGTTGTCGATGTTGAGGTCGAGGATCATGTCGCGGAGTTGGGTCAGGACGGGGTCGTCGAGCTGGAAGAAGCTGAGTTGCATGCCTTCGGGGGCGGAGGCGGAGGCTGCGGAGCCTACGTTGTCGGTGATTTTGCGGTCGCCGCGCAGGTTGGTTTCGAGTTGCTTGAGGACTTCTCGGGCGCGGTCGACGATTACGGGGGGCATGCCGGCGAGTTTGGCCACGTGGATGCCGAAGGAGTGTTCGGAGCCGCCGCGGGCTAACTTGCGCAGGAACACGACCTTGCCGTCAATCTCCTTGACGGAGACGTTGAAGTTGACCACGCGGTCAAAGGTCTGCTCCATCTCGTTGAGCTCGTGGTAGTGGGTGGCAAAGAGGGTCTTGGGGTGCTGGGCGCCGTGTTGGTGGAGGTATTCGACTATGGCCCAGGCTATGGAGATGCCGTCGTAGGTCGAGGTGCCGCGGCCCAGTTCGTCGAAGAGGATCAGAGAGCGGCGGCTCATGTTGTTGAGGATGGAGGCGGCCTCGTTCATCTCGACCATGAAGGTTGACTCGCCAAGGGAGATATTGTCGGAGGCACCGACGCGAGTGAAGACCTTGTCAACCACGCCGATATGGGCGCTTTGGGCGGCGACGAAGCATCCGCATTGGGCCATGATGACGTTGAGGGCCGTTTGGCGCAGCAGGGCTGACTTACCGCTCATGTTCGGGCCGGTGATCATCATGATTTGTTGCGAATCGTTTTCCAAGGTGACGGAGTTGGCAATGTAAGGCTCGCCGGCGGGGAGGCGGCGCTCAATGACCGGGTGGCGCCCCTCGGAGATCTGGAGCTCGAGGGAATCGTCGACCACCGGGCGCGCGTATTTATAGTCGCGGCTCACGGCCGTGAAGCTCAGCAGGCAGTCCAGGCGGGCTATGAGCGAGGCATCAAGCTGAATGGCCGGGATATATTCGGCCAAGGAGCCGACCAAGGCTCCAAAGAGGCGAGTTTCCAACTCGAGGATGCGCTCCTGGGCGCCTAAGATCTTGTCTTCGTATTCCTTAAGTTCCTGAGTGATATAGCGTTCGGCGTTGACGAGGGTCTGCTTGCGAATCCATTCGGCGGGCACTTTGTCGCGGTGGGTGTTGGTGACCTCGATGTAGTAGCCAAAGACGTTGTTGTAGGCAATCTTGAGCGAGGGGATGCCGGTGTTGGCAATTTCGCGCTGCTGGATTTTCAGCAGGTAGTCCTTGCCCTTGAAGGCAATTTCGCGCAGTTCGTCGAGCTCGGCGTTGACCCCGGGGGCGATGACGTTGCCCTTGATGACCGACACCGGCGCGTCGGCCACCAATTCGCGGCCGATGCGGTCACGAATCTCCGTGCAGGGGTTAAGTTGCTCGCCATAAGAGCGTAGCGTCGGTTCGTCGGCCTCCAGGCAGATGCGCTTGACCGGCTCGATGGCCATCAGCGCCGAATGGAGCTGCATGACCTCACGCGGAGTGATGCGACCGACGGCAACCTTGCTCACCAGGCGCTCCAAGTCGCCCACCTGCTCAATGAAGCGGTGAATCTCCTCGCGGTCGTCCGGGGCGCGGAAAAAGTGCTCCACTATGTCGAGGCGACGATTGATGGCGTCGGCATTTTTCAGCGGGAAAAGGAGCCAGCGCTGGAGCATGCGCGCCCCCATGGGAGTCACGGTGCGGTCCAGCACATCGCGCAGGCTTTTGCCGTCGGGGGTCATGGGCGCGACGAGCTCCAAGTTTCTGACGGTGAACTTGTCAAGGCGCATGAATCGGTCCTCCTCGATGCGGCGCAGGGCGGTGATGTGGCCCAAGGAGGTGTGTTGCGTGATGTCTAAGTAGTGGAGAATGGCGCCGGCGGCGATGATGGCGGCCGTGAGCTCCTGCACTCCGAAACCCTTCAGCGAACCCGTCTCAAACTGCTTGAGCAGGCGCTGATTAGCGGTGTCGGCGGTGAAAATCCAGTCGTCGAGGTCAAAGGTCAGATACTTGCCCGTGAGCTCCTGCTCGGCGTCGCCGCGGCGTCCGCGCTCTATCAGCAGCTCCTTTGGGGCGAAGTTGCTCAGCAGCTTGTCAATATAGTCCGGCTTGCCCTGGGCGCAAAGAAATTCGCCCGTGGAAATGTCGAGCAGAGCTAAGCCCCAGAGCGAGCGGTCCATCAGGTGGAGAGCCGCCAAGAAATTGTTTTCGCGATGGTCCAGACAGGTGTCGCTCATGCTGACGCCCGGGGTCACGAGCTCCGTGATGCCGCGCTTGACGAGCTTTTTCGTCGTCTTCGGGTCTTCCAACTGCTCGCAGATGGCCACTCGCTTGCCCGCCCTCACCAACTTGGGCAAGTAAGAATCCAAGGCATGATGCGGAAACCCGGCCAACTCGACGCTCGAGGCCGCCCCATTGGCGCGCCGAGTCAGCGTGATACCCAAGATTTCCGACGCCGTGATGGCATCCTCGCTGAACGTCTCATAGAAATCGCCGACGCGAAACAGCAACACCGCATCCGGATGCTTCTGCTTCATTTCCAAATACTGCTTCATCAGCGG
>CAZLMV010000243.1:0-2576 GCA_964560625.1 uncultured Bacteroides sp.
ACCGCGGTTGAAGAGGGCAGTCTCAAGGAAGATCTGGCCGTCGGTGATGGAGATCACGTTGGTGGGGATGTAAGCGGAGACGTCGCCGGCCTGGGTCTCGATGATGGGGAGGGCCGTCAGTGAGCCGCCGCCCTTGACCATGGGTTTGAGCACCTCGGGGAGGTCGTTCATCTTCTCGGCAACTTCCTGAGCGTCAATGATTCGCGCTGCGCGTTCGAGCAGACGGCTGTGGAGATAGAAGATATCGCCGGGATAAGCCTCGCGGCCGGAGGGGCGCTTCAAAATCAGTGAGATTTCGCGATAAGCCACGGCCTGCTTCGACAGGTCATCATAGACGATGAGGGCGTCGCGGCCCGTGTCACGGAAATATTCGCCGATGGCCACGCCGGCAAACGGCGAGTAATAGCGCATGGCTGCGGAATCCGAGGCCGAGGCGCTGACGATTACGGTGTAATCCAGCGCGCCATGTTTGCGCAGGGTCTCGACGGTGGCGGCAATGCTTGAGGCCTTCTGGCCGATGGCCACGTAGATGCAGTAGACGGGTTTGCCCTGCTCGAAGTTCTGGCGCTGGTTGATGATGGTGTCAATGGCGATGGCGGTTTTGCCGATCTGGCGGTCGCCGATGATGAGCTCACGCTGGCCGCGACCGATGGGCACCATGGAGTCTACGGCCTTGATGCCGGTTTGGAGCGGGGTCTTCACTGGCTGACGATAGATCACGCCCGGGGCCTTGCGTTCCAGGGGGAGGCGGATGAGCTGGCCTTCAATGGGTCCGCGGCCGTCGACGGGCTCGCCAAGGACGTTGATGACGCGCCCGAGCAGACCTTCGCCCACGGGGATTGAGGCGATTTCGCCGGTGCGCTTCACCTTCATTCCTTCGGTTACGCGGTCGACGTTGTCAAGCAGAATCACGCCGACATTGCTCTCCTCAAGGTTGAGGGCGACGCCTTTGACGCCGTTTTCAAACTCTACGAGTTCGTTAGCGCAGACGTTGTCGAGGCCATAGACGTGGGCCACGCCGTCGCCCACTTCGAGCACTGAGCCGGTTTCCTCGAAAGAGACCTTGCGGTTGACGCTTTCGAGCTGCTGTTTCAATATCTGGGAAATCTCGCTTGGGTTAGTCATTGCAGAGAATTAATGGCTTAAAAGTTTTAATCGGAGTTGTTTGAGTTCATTGGCAACGGAGGCATCTAAGAGCTCATTGTCAATGCTGACGGTGAAACCGCCAATAAGGTCAGCGTTGACGCCGACGGAGAAGTCGGCCGTGGCCTCCGCGGGGAGTTGGCGCTGAACCAAGGCCTTGATGCGGCCTAATTCTTCATCGCCTAAGGGGGCGGCGGAGGCAATGTTGACCTTAAAAATATGGTTTTGCTTACGATAGAGGGCAATGAATGCCAGCGCAGACTGATGGAGGCTGTCGAGCCGACGGTTCTGAATCAGGAGCTTGATGAAGCCGGAGAGCTCCTCGGCGGCCACTCCCCGGGCACCGGCGGCGGCGAGAGCCAATTGGAGCTTCTCGTCGGGGCCGACGGCGGGGTTTGACAGGGTGTGGCGCAGCGCGGGCTCGGCGGCAAAGGAGTCGGCGAGCCGCAGCATAGCCTCATAGACAGCCGGGGCTGACTGATGTTCCTGAGCGAGCATCAGCAGGGCTTTAGCATATCGGCGAGGTATTAGTCCCTGGTCCATTATCAGTTAGCGGTTTCTATTTGGTCAAGAATATTATCGACGAGTTTTTGCTGGGCCTGAGGGTTGGCAAGCTGACCGCGCACCACTTCCGTGGCGATCTGGAGGGCGGCGGCAGAGACTTCGTCGCGGAAGGTCTGCTGAGCCTCCTTGCGGGCCTGCTCGATGGCGGCCTTGGCGGCTTCCATCTCCTTTTTGGCTTCGGCGGCGGCCTCAGTGCGAGCCTGGTCGATGATTTGCGACTTCATCTTGTCAGCTTCGCGAAGAATCTCGGCCTGACGCGTGCGTGCCTCGGCTTCAAATTGCTCGGCTTGCTGCTTGGCTGAATCGAGTTGCTCCTTGGCCTCGCGGGCATACAGCACCCCCTTGTCGATGAGATCGGCGCGGCTATCTACTCCCTTCATGATGGCCGGCCATGCAAACTTCCACAAAAGCAGGAAGAGCACGGCAAAGGCCAGAAACATCCAGAAGATCAGGCCGAAATCCGGGGTGAACAGTTCCATTAGAGGTTACCGGGGGGATTAGTATCTATTAAACGAAGAGACAGAGCAGGCAAACGATTACGGCGAAGAGAGCCACACCTTCGATCAGAGCGGCAATCACGATCATGTTGCTTCGGATATCGTTAGCAGCTTCGGGCTGGCGGGCAATGGCTTCCATGGCGGAAGAGCCGATTTTGCCGATGCCGATACCTGCGCCGATAGCGGCGATAGCGGCGCCGAAACCTGCGCCAAGATACTGGATTGCGATGTCGAGAATAAGAGCTAACATAGTTCTGTAAGTGTTTATTAGTTTATTATTTTATTATTTTCAGTTTGCGGGAGCGAGAGAGGGATCAGTTTTGGGAGTTTCTTCTTTATGGTGGCCTTCCTCATGGCCTTTTTCGCGGGCCA
>CAZLMV010000244.1:0-2566 GCA_964560625.1 uncultured Bacteroides sp.
ACACCCTCGCCACATCAGACATCCCCACCACCGACACCCTAACCCGCCTCCTCAACCAACACCTCTCCTCCCTCATAATTTAACCGTGGAGGGCACCCGCCGGCGACAAAGAAGCCGCCGGGGGCGGCTCGGCACGCGAGGGCGCATGCCGTCCCCAATTAACACGCGCACTCATTTACTCGCGCCTTCGATGACTTAACTGAGGAGGGCACCCGCCTCGGGTGCCCAGCGCACGACAATAACGCCCATAAGGCGAAAAAGCCCGCATCGCGGGCGTCAGAATTTAGGCACGTTCGGAGGGCCGCAGGCCCGAGAGCGTGTTTCATCAATGCTAATATATTGAATATGAACCGCGTAGCGGTGACAGAATCCCGCAGCGTGCGGGAAGGGAGGAAATTAGGGGATGAGCATGGCGGAGGCGGTGGTGGAGGCGGCGTCGGGGCCGAGGGTGGTGCGGATGATTTCGATGGCGAAGGGGAGGGTGGTGCCGGGGCCTTCGGAGGTGATGAGGTTAGGCTGGGTGACTACGGTTTGTTTGACGTAATGTCCGCCGTTAGAGTCAATTGCGTCGCCAAGGCCGGGGTAACATGTGGCGGTTTTGCCTTTGAGCACGCCTAATGGGGCGAGGACCACTGCGGGGCCGGCGCAGATCGACGCGATGCGTCCATTTTTATTGTAATGCGCTAAGATTTTGGCTTTTACGTCATCGTTGGCATAGAGGTTTTGTGCGCCCGGATCGCCGCCGGGGATGATGAGCCAGTCGGCATCTGAGGTGTCGACCTCAGAGATAAGTGAGTCGGCCACGAGGGTCTGGCCCGTGGCGCCTTTGACGCTTAATTGGTCGGCCACGGCGACTGAAACTACCGGGATTCCGGCGCGACGAAGGGCGTCGATGGTGGCCGTAGCTTCGATTTCCTCAACGCCTGGCGCGAGGAAGATGTAAGAATTTTTTGCTTCCATATTTGATACGCTTAACATGGTTAGTAGGGCTGCGAAAGCTCCTTTAATAAATTTGAATTTCATAGTGTTTAGTTTGTTTTGAGAATAAACGCCTCGGGTCGGGGTAATGTTCATAATCCTCCGGACTATGTTTCTTAAACTTTATTTTGTTTCAGTTGTCATATATTATATACTCAACGAAAATCTCATTATGTCCGAAAAAGGGTTTAGTTATAAGAAATATATTGCCGTCATAGCGTTGCAGATCGTGATGATTATGACGGTTTTAGACGTTACGGTGGTCAACGTGGCTCTGCCCGTGATGGCTGAGGAGTTTCATATCAGCAATTCCTCGGCGGTCTGGATCGTAACGGCTTATCAGTTGATAATCACCATGTTGCTGCTTCCGGTCAGCTCCATAGGCGACCTGTATAGCTATAAGCGGACCTTCTTGGTGGGCGTGGTGGTTTTCACTGCGGCGTCGGCTCTGTGTGCGTCGGCCCGGGGATTTGAGATGATTGTCATTGCGCGAGTGATTCAAGGCCTTGGTGCAGCGTGCGTTATGGGCGTGAATATTGCCCTCGTGCGTCTGATTTATCCCCGCGAGATTTTGGGCCGCGGTATGGCACTGAATGCCATGTGCATAGCCATCGCCACGGCTGCCGGTCCGACCATTGCGGGTGCCATTCTCTCGGTCTCCTCCTGGCATTGGCTTTTTCTGATTAACGTCCCCTTAGGTTTGGCGGCCTTTTTCCTCGGGTGGCGACTGCTTCCCGCGAATCCGCCGGCCGAGAATAAACCCAAATTTGATTGGGTCAGCGCCATTGAAAATATGATAGTTTTCGGCTTGGTTTTCTACGCGTTAGGCAATTTTACCAGACAGGGCGACATGGTTCTCAGCGGCGCTCTTCTCGCAGTGGGGTTGGCCGTCGGAGTGTTTTATTTCCGCCGTCAGTTTCATCATCGCCAGCCGCTGCTGCCGGTGGATCTGTTCAAAAATTCCATGTATTCCATGAGCATCGTCACTTCGGTCTGCTCCTTTATCGCTCAGAACGTTACGATGATTGCCCTGCCGTTTCTCTACCTCAATAACTACCATTTCTCGGAGATCACCACCGGCCTGCTAATGACCCCATGGCCGCTCGCCACGATGATTGTCTCACCCTTAGCCGCGCGCTATGTCGAGCGCCATAATCCCGGGGCGACCGCCGCCGTCGGCATGGGTGTGTTTATTCTCGGCGTCGGCCTTCTGCTGACCACCGGAGCGACGCCCTCGGAATGGAACATAGCCTGGCGCATGGCCATTTGCGGCGTAGGCTTCGGGCTCTTCCAAACGCCTAATAATATAGTCATGGTGATGGCCACGCCGGTTCATCGCAGCGGCGGCGCCGGCGGAATGCAAAGCACCGCACGCCTCGTGGGCCAAACCCTTGGCGCCACTCTTGTTAGCTCCATTTTTGCCCTGATAGCCACGGAGATGAACGCCGTCAAAGTCTGCCTCTACCTCAGCATGGCCTTCGCCCTCTGCGCCGGCATCTTCAGCTACACCCGCACCCTCGGCCACCGCCAAGACCTCCACATGTAACCCCCACCGGGGGATTGTTCTAAAGGGTGGGGGGATTGGTGG
>CAZLMV010000245.1:0-2562 GCA_964560625.1 uncultured Bacteroides sp.
CTAAAACCCCACACTCTGTTAGCAATGAATCAAGCGCAATACAATCGACTTTTCTCGTTTCTCTGGAATATCGCTAACGATGTTCTTGTGCATGCCTTTGAGAAAGGCAAGTATAAGGACATAATTATGCCTATGCTCGTGCTGCGGCGCATCGACGTGCTCCTCGAGCCCACCAAAGCCAAAGTCCTGGAGCGCAAAGAGCAGCTCGACAAGCTCGGCCTGACCAATCAGGACCAAGCCCTGCGCATGGTGACCGGTTTCCCCTTCTATAATCATTCCCGCTTTACGCTCAAAACCCTCATCAACGAGACCGATCCTCAGCGCCTGCGCATGAATTTTATTGACTACATTAATGGCTATAGCGAAGACGTGGTCGAAATCATTGATAAGTTCCACCTGCGCCAGCAGATTGATAACCTCACGGAGACCGACCGCCTCGGCTCGCTCATCGCCAAGTTTACGGACTCAAACATCAACCTGAGCATCAAGCCCGTCGTTGACGACGAAGGCAACGAAATCCTCCCCGCGCTCGATAATCACACCATGGGCACCATCTTCGAGGAGCTCCTGCGCAAGTTCAATGAGGAAAACAACGTGACCGAGGCCGGTGAACACTTCACTCCCCGCGACTACGTCAAACTCCTGGCCGACCTTGCCGTGATTCCCATTGCCGACCAATTAGAGAATCGCCCCTATGCCGTCTATGATGGCGCCTGTGGCACCGGCGGCATCCTCTCCATTGCTCAGGAGCGCATCTCCGAGCTCATTCCCGGAGTGGCCATCCATCTTTTCGGCCAAGAGCTTCAGCCTGAGACGTTTGCCACCTGCAAGGCCGACATGATGATCTCCGGCGTCCTCCCCCAGACGGGCTACTCCCTCCGCGGCACCTCTCGAAAATACATAGCCTACGGCTCGACCATCTCCGAGGATGGCCACCCGGGCGAAACCTACGATTTCTGCATCTCCAATCCCCCTTTCGGCACCCCCTGGAAGGAAGATCTCCGCAAAAAGGGCCTCACCGACAAGGACAAGAAGAAATTCATTGACTCCCGCTTCAACCTCGATTACGGCGGCAACGGCGAGTTCAGCTTCCTCCCCGACATTGGCGACTGCCAGATGCTCTTCTTGGCCAATAACATCAGCCGCATGAAGGACACCGACAGCGGCACCCGCATCGTCGAGATCCACAACGGCTCCTCGCTCTTCACGGGCAAAGCCGGCGGCGGCGAAAGCAACCTTCGCCGCTATATCATTGAAAATGACCTCCTTGAGGCCATCATCGCCCTGCCCGAAAAGATGTTTTACAACACCGGCATCGGCACCTACGTCTGGATCGTCACCAATCGCAAGGCGCCTCACCGCCGAGGCAAGGTCCAGCTCATCAATGCCACGGAATTCAAGACTCCCCTCCGCAAAAATCTCGGCGAGAAAAACTGCGAGCTCTCCGATGGCGACCGCGCCCGCATCCTTGATCTGCTGATGAACTTCCGGGAAACCCCTGAAAGCAAAATCTTTGATAACGAGGAGTTTGGCTATTGGGAGGTCCCCGTGCTGCGCCCCAAGCGCGACAAGGAGGGTAACCTCGTCTACACCACCCCCAAGCGCGGACAGAAAGACTTCGTCCCGGAACCGGTCTACGCACCGAATCGCAACGAAACCGAGCGCGTGCCCCTCACTTATCCCGGCGGCGTAGAGGCCTTCTTTGCCAACGAAGTGGCGCCCTACGACTCCGAGGCACGCTTCGGTGAGCCCGTGCTTGGCTATGAGCTTTCCTTCACCAAATACTTCTATAAGCCCGTGGAACTGCGCTCTTTAGCCGACATTCGCGCCGATATCCGTGCAGTAGAATCCCGCACCGCCGGCATGTTAAACCAAATCCTCGACTAACCACATGGAACGCTACGAATCCTACAAACCCAGCGGCATCCCATGGATAGGCGAAATCCCCGCCCATTGGGAGATTTTAAAATTGAAAAATCTCTTTTGGGGTTTTACTAATGGAACCTCATTAGAACAAATAAAATCTGGGGAAACTGATTTTCCTGTTACACGCATTGAAACAATATCTTCAGGGCGAATAAATAAAGGCAAAGTGGGATTTGTCGATTATTCTCCAATTCTCAATCGTTTTATTCTCAATTCAGGCGACATATTAATAAGCCATATTAATAGCTACGAAAGAATTGGGAATAACGCCTTAGTTTTGGATGAAGATTGCCCAATATATCATGGAATGAACTTACTTAGAATTAGGCCGAGGGAAGGCACTAATTCCCAATTTGTTTTATCTTTTCTGCGAAGTCCTTATTTTTTGATAGAGATGCAGACAAATTGTAAACCTGCCATCAATCAAGTAAGTGTATCTTCCGGAAGGATAAAAAGTATTCCTATTCCGGTGCCTCCGGTGGAGGAGCAGAGGAAAATTGTTGAATTTCTTTCAAGTAAAACTTTATTAATAGATGCGCAACAGAGAGAGAGAGAGAGAGAGTTGCGGCTGCTTGACGAGCTAAAACAAGCCGAAATTGCCAACGTCGTCACCCGCGGCTTAAACCCCAATGTCCC
>CAZLMV010000246.1:0-2533 GCA_964560625.1 uncultured Bacteroides sp.
GCAACACGTTGAAAATCAGTTCGTCATGCACCTGCATAATCATCGTGGACTTCATGCCGGCGGCTTTGATTGCTGAGTGGATGCGGACCATAGCGGCCTTGATAATGTCGGCGGCGGAGCCTTGCAGGGGCGCGTTGATGGCGTTTCGCTCGGCGTATCCGCGCACCACGGCGTTGCGCGAGTTGATGTCCGGGAGCATGCGTTTGCGGCCCATGACGGTGGTTACGAAGCCTTTTTCGCGGGCGTGTTCCACCGTTTCAGTCATGTAGTCTTTGACTTTGGGATAGGTGCGGAAGTAGCCTTCAATCAGCTGTTTAGCCTCTTGGCGGGAGATTCCCAAGCGCTCGGAGAGGCCGAAGGCGCTGATGCCGTAAATGATGCCGAAATTGGCGGTTTTGGCGGCTCGGCGCTGGTCGTCGGTCACTTCGTCGAGGGCTAAGTGGTTAATTTTCGCGGCGGTAGCGCGGTGGATGTCCTCGCCGTGGGAGAACGCCTCGATCATTGCCGGGTCGCCGGAAATGTCGGCCATCAGTCGCAGTTCGATTTGCGAATAGTCGGCCGAGAGGAGCAGACACCCCTCGTCGGCAATGAAGGCGCGGCGGATTTCGCGGCCGTCGTCGGTGCGCACGGGGATGTTTTGGAGGTTCGGATTGTTGGAGCTGAGGCGCCCGGTGGCCGTGCCGGTCTGGTTGTAGGTGGTGTGAATTTTGCCGGTTTTGGGGTTTACCAAGGTCGGAAGGGCGTTGATATAGGTGGCCAAAAGTTTGCGTAAACCGCGGATTTTCAGGATGATGCCTACTAAGGGGACAGTGGCTTTGTATTTTTCAAGGACTTCTTCGGTGGTGGAATAGCCGCCGGTTTTAGTGCGCTTGACTTTGGTGTCAATCTGCATTTCGCCGAACAGGACTTGGCCCACTTGGGCGGGCGAGGAGACGTTAAAGGGGTGACCTGCAAGTTCATAGGCCTGCTTTTCGAGTTCGTTGCAGCGCTCGGTGAGCTTGCCGCTGAGCTCATAGAGGATGTGGGAATCGATGCGCACGCCGGTCCATTCCATGTCGGTCAGGACCATGACGAGTTGCTGCTCGAGGTCGTCGAGAGCTTCCGCGCCTTCGGTCTTAATTGCCTGCTTGATAGGCTCATAGAGGCGCGGGGCGAGGTCGGCGGCTTCGCAGACAGTGTTGACCACCCGCTCGGGCGGAATGGCGGCATATTTCTTTGCGCGATTGGGGTCTTGGAAGTCGAGGGTGCGGTAGCCTTGGAGCATTTCGGCGGCGACGTCGGCGAGGAGGTGGCGCATTTCGGGCTGCAGGAGATAGTGGGCCACGGCCGTGTCGTAATGGCGTGCTTGCGGGAAGATTTCGCAGCGGCGCAGGAGCAGGAGGTCGCGCTTAAGGTCGTGGGAAACCACCTCTAAGTCCTTGCGCATCAGCAGTTCACGCAGCTCGGAGAGGCGCTCGGCGGGGATCCATGCGGCGCGTCCGGGGGCGGTGGAGATGGCGGCGCCTTGGATTTGGGCGTTCATCGGTTCGGGGCCGATGGCGTAGACCGAGAGGCCGATTTGGGGGGCCGACATGGCATCTGAGAGGATCTCGGCGGCGTCGGCTGAATAGTCAGAGTCGAGGCTCGGGCCGGCGGGTTCGGGATTTGCCGGGGCGAGGTCGAAGAGCGACGACATGCCGTCAGACGCGGGCTCCGGGGCGGGTGTTTTGGCTGCTTTTTCGGAGGGTAGGCGCAGGATGAAGGACTTGAATTCGAGCTCTTCGTAGACCTCGCGCAGGGCCTTATAGTCGGGTTCACAGCGCTTGAGGTCGGCGGGAGTAACGGGGAGGGTGAGGTTGGTGCGAATCGTGGCTAAGTCTTTGCTCAGCAGGATTAAATCGCGGTTATTTTCAACCTTTTCTTTAAGTGAGCCTTTGATTTCGGAAGTATGTTCCAACATCCCTTCGACGGAGCCGAATTGGAGGATAAGTTTGACGGCGGTTTTTTCGCCGACGCCCGGACAGCCGGGAATATTGTCGCTGACGTCGCCTTCGAGGGCCAAGAGGTCAATGACCTGCTCGGGGCGGTCGATGCCATATTTTTCGCATACTTGCTGCGGGCCGCGCACCTCGAAGCCTTGGCCTTTTAGGGCGGGGCGATACATGAAGACGCGGTCAGTGACGAGCTGGCCATAGTCCTTGTCGGGGGTCATCATGTAGGTGGTGAAGCCCTCGGCGGCGGCTTGATGGGCGAGGGTGCCGATCACGTCGTCGGCCTCATATTCGGGGAGTTCCACCACCGGGATGCACATGGCTTTGAGGATCCGCTTGATGTAAGGGATGGCGAGGGTTATGTCCTCGGGTTGCTTTTCGCGCTTGGCTTTGTAGTCGGGAAACATCTCGTGGCGGAAGGTTTTGCCGCCGGGGGGGTCGAAACACACGGCGAGATGGGTCGGATTTTCCTTTTTCAGCAGGTCGTCGAGGGTGTTGACGAAGCCGAAAATGGCCGACGTATTGAGGCCCTTGGAGGTTACGCGCGGATTGCGAAACAGGGC
>CAZLMV010000247.1:0-2499 GCA_964560625.1 uncultured Bacteroides sp.
CAACCATGGCGCCAAGACCCAACACAAAATAAAACTTCTTAATCATAACTCTTAATAATTATTTGAAAAAACATGCAAAGTTAATAAATTCCCGCCACCCCACCAAATCGAATGAGGCCCGGGGGCAAAAAAGCGCCGCGCGTGGTAATTAGGCACGGCATGCGCCCTCGCGTGCCGAGCCGCGGGAGCGGCTTCATTTGTCGCGCGCCGGGCACCCGAGGGCGGGTCCCCTCCCCAATTAAGCCATCGAAATGAGCGCATGGTAACTGGGGACGGCATGCGCCCTCGCGTGCCGAGCCGCGGAAGCGGCTTCATTTGTCGCGCGCCGGGCACCCGAGGGCGGGTGCCCACCCCAGTTAAGTCATCGAAATGAGCGCATGGTAACTGGGGACGGCATGCGCCCTCGCGTGCCGAGCCGCGGGAGCGGCTTCATTTGTCGCGCGCCGGGCACCCGAGGCGGGTGCCCTTCCCAATTAAGCCGAGCCATAGCCCGGAGGGCTTGCACCGCGGTTAACCCGCGATTGCGGAGCTATCGGGGGGGGCATGCTCTCCTCTCCCGGTCAACCCCGGCGGGGTTGCATTTTCTCGGCGGATTGTGCAACCCCGCCGGGGTTGAATTATAAGTGGTTTTGCTGCCCGGGGTAGGGCTGACGCCCAACCCCGGGTTAACCGCCGTGAAAGCCCTCCGGGCTATTTTGCTCATCTTAAGTAAACGGCATTAGGGGATCGGGGTTTATTCTAAAAGTGAATAGTTGTTGCCTAACCAGTCGATGCGGAACTTCTTAAACCAATAGGACCCCATGTCGGAGTTGCCTACATTCTGCGTCTTTAAGATCTTGCCTTTGTTGCTGAAAACAACCATGTTGAAGCCATTAGCAGTTCTGTTGTAGACCATAATGTTGTTATTTCCGGCGGCAAACAGTCCATCATAAACGGGCGGGACAATCTGCGTGCCATTTTCATTTACGAGGCCGAATTTATTGCCGTTCTTAACGATGTAATATGAGACTTTGTGATCGGTGATCTGCTTGTATTTTCCCAAGGGGATGATCGTCTTGCCGTTGATGTCTATTACACCCTGTTTGCCATTCTTCGTAACTCGATAGGCTTCCTGGCCTTGAATACTATGTAAGACCACTCTCTTGATCTCCTTGATTGAGTCATAGATTTTGGGGATGATCACCTTGTCGGTCTTAACATCAACGATGCCATACTTGCCATCGTCGCCTTTGACAATAAATTTGTCGCCGGCTGCAGGAACGGCATCCTTATACCCGCTGAAGGGAATGATATATTCACATTTGTCAACCACTATTTGTGCATGGCCGGCTTTACCGTCAATGTTATAGCAGTAACCTTGTACTTGGGTAATCGTTTCACATCCTTCCGGGAATTCCATTAATTTATTGGAAGAGTTAATGACACCCGCCGGAGCTCCATCTTTAAACAATGCAATGCCGTCATATTCGAGTTTTAGTGCTCCGTTATATTTGGGTTCGGTAATGATTTGGCCCTCATAATCCATGATGCCAAACATTGGCTTCTCACTTTCGGCATCGTTTGTGTAGAATACCTGTCCTCTTCCGCTTACATCTATTATTTTCTTGTCAAAATGAATAACTTTATCATAATGTAATAAATCGCTTGTGCCGTCTGGCTTGTGAAGAATTATGTTATGTCCGTCATCCATCTTTTGACTGGGCTTGACTATATCGGTATAACAAATATCCGTCAGTAACGAGTTACCGTAATTCAAATTTTTATTCATTAAACCGATGAGACCTTTGCTATTCTTGACGATATAGTAATTAGGACTAATATCAGACGAAGAACTGGTCACGAAATCCTTAGCAGGTGCGTAATAATAAAGAGTCTCTCCAATTCCGTGACGAGTTCTGCCGGAGCGCGGGGCTGTTTTTTGCATTCTGCCTGCACGGGCATCAATGTTTTTTTCCATATCAAGGAGGTAGAGGCCGTTACCTTCGTGTATGAATTCAACAGGGGTAGGGGAATCAATCACGACGGGTTCGCCTTCTGAGTTCAGCCCAAAAGTCATTCCATTATAGAACTGAATATCAGAGAAATTGCCTTGAAATGCTTTCAGCTTTTTGCCGGAGGTGTTGACAAGATATTGTCTATCGCCGACTTTGGCCAAAGCGCGGCCCTCGTAGGGCGTTTTGCTGTAACCATTGCTTTCGGTGCTGTAAAAGTCGCCAAATGAGTCATATTCCGGTTTGATCAGGATTTTGCCGTCGGCGCCGAGGAGGCCCCATTTGCCTTTTTCCTGGATCAGGATGCCTTGGTTGAGGGTCGTGCCCGAGGTGGTCAGGAAGCACACCGTGTCGCCGATGGCTTCATATTTGGGCTTGATTTTGGCCTTATTTTTTTGCGTGGCAAAGCCCCAGAGACCGTTTTTCTTCACTGCGGTCAGGCTTTCCTGCGCCCCCGAGATGGTGGGGCCGACTTCGTCCCAGCCGGTGATTTGGGCCGCGGTGGGCA
>CAZLMV010000248.1:0-2488 GCA_964560625.1 uncultured Bacteroides sp.
TAAAGTTCCCCCAAGAACTTTAAGCCTTTCCCCTCAAATAGAATTTATAAATCTTATAACTCCCATAACTCCCATAACTCCCAATCTTCCCAATCCTCCCAATCCTCCCAATCCTCCCATAAACTTTAAACCTTAAACCTTAAACCTTAAACACGCCGCAGGCGTTATAAAGGCATGACAGTAATTCCTCAACACAAAATCGCCTCATGGCTCGTGACCGCTATTAATGATTGCCTCCGCTGGTTCGGTATCAAACATACTCAAACCGCCGAGGAAGTGATTTATTTCGCCATCGTTTTGGCCATTGCCCTCGCCGTCGGCTGGTTGCTCCAAACCGTCGTGCTCGGTGCCCTCCGCCATATCGTCAGGCGCAAAAATAACGAATGGGGCAACGAATTGCTCCGCCAACGAACCCTCAGCAAGTGCTCGCGCGTGATTCCGCCCCTGGTGCTCTTAGGCTTCCTGCCCTTCGCATTTGACAATAACGCCACGTGGCACACCTGGGCCACTCGCATCGTCGCCGTCTGGTTCGTAATTGCCTTTGGCTATGGCGTTTGCGCCGTGCTCCGCTTCATCTGGGTCCGCTATGACACCTCGTCCAACACCCGCCGGCTCCCTATGCGCGGCATTTACGACCTCGGCCTCGGCCTGACCTGGCTCATCGTCGCCATCGTCTCCGTCAGCATCCTCATCGATAAATCGCCCGCAATGCTCCTCACCGGCCTCGGCGCCGTCGCTGCCGCCATGATGTTTGTGTTCAAGGACACTATCCTCGGCTTCGTGGCCGGTATTCAGCTGAGCAACAACGACATGGTCCGCGTGGGCGACTGGATTTCCGTGCCTAACACTCCCGCCGATGGCGTCGTCGAAGACGTCAACATCTCCGTGGTCAAGGTCCGTAACTTTGACAACACCATGGTTTATCTTCCCCCTTATTCCCTGACTGTCAACGCCTTCAAAAACTGGCGAGGCATGACCGAATCGGGCATCCGACTCATCTCGCGCAACATCCTCATCGATGCCGCCACTATCAAGACCGACGAAAAAGACCCCACCACGACCAACCTCACTCAGTTCCGCAAGTGGTGCCTTAACTATCTGAATACTAACGACCACCTCGACCACTCCGGACAGGGCAACTCTCTGATTATGGTGCGCCTGATGCCTCAGGAGGCCTCCGGAGTGCCCATGCAGCTTTATTGCTTCACTAACACCACCGTTTGGCCCGATTACGAAGCCATCCAGAGCGAAATCATGGAGCACGTAATCGCCGCCGCCGGTCAGTTTGGCTTAACCGTTTATAATTATCCCACTCAACTCTAAATGTCACTTCCTCAGCATATTAAGTTCGTCGGCACCGACGATGATGAATTAGACCTCTTTGAAGGCCAGTATCCCCTCTCGGCCGGAATCTCTTATAACTCCTACGTCATCTTCGATGATCAAATCGCCATCGTCGATGCCGTAGACCTCAGGAAATCAGACGTTTGGCTCGCCTCCGTTCAAAGCGAGTTGGCCGCCCGAAAGCCTTCCTATTTGATTGTCCAACACATGGAGCCGGATCATTCCGGCTCTATTCGTGACCTTTTGGCCCTATATCCCGACGTCAAAATCGTCTGCACCGCCCCCGCCAAGGCCATGCTTCAGAATTATTTCGAAGACGTCGACTTCTCGGATAACGTCCTGACTGTCAAGGATGGAGACACCCTCTCCCTCGGTCACACCACGCTCCGATTCCTCACCGCTCCGATGGTCCACTGGCCCGAAGTAATGCTCACATTCGACGAAACCGACGGCGTCCTCTTCTCGGCCGATGCCTTCGGCTCATTTGCCATGAGTGGCGCCGACATTGAAACCGCATGGCCCGCCGAAGCCCGCAGATATTACACTAACATTGTCGGCCGCTTCGGCGCAAACGTCCAGACCCTCATGCAAAAGCTCCAAGGCCTGAAATTCAGCATCATCGCGCCCCTCCACGGCCCCATTCTGACCTCCGACCTGGCCCGCTACTGGACACTCTATGACCGCTGGAGCCGTTATCAACCCGAGTCAGAAGGCGTCTTAGTGGCCTACGCCTCAATCTATGGAGGCACCGCCCACGCCGCCGAGATGATTGCCGCCGAACTCCGCCGTCAAGGCGCTGAGGATGTGGTGCTTATGGACCTCTGCCGCCACGACGTCTCCTATGCCGTCGCCGAAGCCTTCCGCATGCGCCGACTCGTCGCCTGCTCCGTGACCTACGACGCCGGACTCTTCCCCGCCATGGCCAATTTCATCCACCATCTCCAATCCAAACGACTCACGGACAGAAAGGTAGCCCTCGTCGAAAACGGCTCCTGGGCACCCACCGCCGCCAAACAAATGGCCGACGAATTCGCCAAACTCCCCGGCACCCAAATCCTCCCCCAAACCCTCACAATCAAATCCCGCCTCCACCCCTCCAACCTCCCCGCCCTCCACTCCCTAACCCACAGCCTCCTCCAATAAT
>CAZLMV010000249.1:0-2477 GCA_964560625.1 uncultured Bacteroides sp.
GAGATAACCTGGCCTTCGGCATTGGCCAGACAAACGATAATGTTATTGAAAGATGAGTGAACGTGGAGCTGGCCTTCAGCGCCAACCTTGACGTTTCTCTTTTTTGCAGCGACTGTTTTCTTTGCCATAGTAGTCTAATGATTATTTACTTGGTTGCTTTTTTCTTGTTTGCAACGGTCTTTTTGCGACCCTTGCGAGTGCGGGCATTGTTTTTGGTGCTTTGGCCGCGAACGGGCAGACCGTTACGGTGGCGGATACCGCGATAGCAACCAATGTCCATCAGTCGCTTGATGTTGAGCTGAATTTCAGAGCGAAGATCGCCTTCCACTTTGTGGTCGGCTTGGATGACTTCACGAACTTTGGCTGCCTGTTCGTCAGTCCAATCTTTTACTTTCACGTCCATATCCACGCCTGCTTTATTGAGGATGGATGCGGCGGCGCTACGGCCGATGCCGTAGATGTAGGTCAAGGCAATTGCGCCTCTTTTGTTTTGGGGGAGGTCAACTCCCACGATTCTTACTGCCATATTTTGTTTAAGGGGTTCAAAAATTTCGGTGCAAAGGTACGAAAAAAATTTGATTTAATCTAATTTTTTTCGCCTAAAATGCTGAATGATTTATCCCTGACGGAGTTTGTACTTGGGATTTTTCTTGTTGATTACGTAGAGACGGCCCTTGCGGCGAACGATTTTGCTGTCGGCGGTGCGCTTCTTGACAGATGCTTTTACTTTCATTGTTTAAGTCTTTATTAGGAAGTTTTAGGTTGGTTTGAGTGAGGGTTTTGGGCGCGAAGGGCTTACTTATAGCGGAAAGCGATTCGGCCCTTGGTAAGGTCATAGGGGCTCATTTCAACTCTAACCTTGTCGCCGGGGAGAATCTTGATGTAGTGCATGCGCATTTTGCCGGAGATGTGGGCAATGATTTCGTGGCCGCTTTCAAGTTCAACGCGGAACATGGCGTTAGAGAGGGCTTCAACGATGGTGCCGTCGAGTTCGATAGCTGATTGTTTTGCCATAAAGAGAATTGCTTTATTGATTGGAGGTGGGGTTTGTTAGATAAATCTGTCGCCGAGGGCTTCGCGGATAAAGTCAAAGGTGGTCAGGACGCGGGTTTCGCCGGGGAGGATAGCGAGGGTGTGCTCATAGTGAGCGGAGGGTTTGCGATCCTTAGTTCGGGTGGTCCAGCCGTCGGGGCCGATGACTATGTTTTTGCTTCCGAGGTTGATCATGGGCTCGATGCAGATGACCATGCCGGGCTTGAGGATGGGTCCGGTTCCGCGGCGGCCATAGTTGGCCACTTCGGGGCTTTCGTGCATGTCGCGGCCGATGCCGTGGCCGGTGAACTGGCGGACCACTCCGTAGCGGCGCTTTTCGCAGAAGGTCTGGATGGCGCAGCCGATGTTGCCCAGGCGGGCGCCTTCGCGCGCTTCGGCGATGCCGAGGCGGAGGGCTTCTTTGGTGTCGCGCAGGAGCTGGAGGGTCCGGGGGTCAACGTCGCCGACGGGGAAGGTGTAGGCCGAGTCGCCGTGGAAGCCGTTGAGCTCGACGACGGTGTCGATACCGACGATGTCGCCGTCGCGCAGGGCGTAGTCGGAGGGGAAACCGTGGACCACGGTTTCGTTGACTTCGATGCAGAGGGTTCCGGGGAAGCCGTGATAACCGAGGCAGGAGGGTCGGCCGCCATTGTCGAGCATGAATTCGCGGGCAATGGAGTCGAGCTTGCGGGTAGTCACACCGGGAGCCACCCACTTGGCAACTTCGCCAAGTGTGCGGCTCACCAGAGTGGCTGCCTCCTGCATCAGGAGAATCTCTTCAGGGGTTTTCAGATATATCATTTAGGGGGATGATAATCAATAAGCGGAGCCGGTGGTGCGGCCTTTGATCTTACCTTCCTTCATGAGGCCATCATAGTGATGGGTCATCAGGTGTGATTCAATCTGAGTCAGAGTGTCAAGGACAACGCCGACGAGAATCAGCAGCGAGGTGCCGCCGAAGAACTGGGCGAAGTTCTGGCTGACGCCAAAGAGGCGGGCGAAGGCCGGGAGGATGGCGACGATGCCGAGGAAGATAGAGCCGGGGAGGGTTATGCGGGACATGATTGAGTCCAGATAATCCGCGGTCTTCTTGCCGGGCTTAACTCCGGGGATGAAGCCATTGTTGTGTTTGAGGTTTTCGGCAATCTGAGTGGGGCGCACGGTGATTGCGGTGTAGAAATAGGTAAACGCAACGATGAGCAGGAAGTAGACGAAGTTATACCAGAAGCCGTTGACATTGCTGAACGTGGCGAGGAAACCGGTACCGGAGGTGGAGAATCCGGCCAGGGTCAGCGGGATGAACATGATGGCCTGCGCAAAGATGATGGGCATCACGCCGGCAGCATTGACCTTGAGGGGGATATACTGGCGGGCGCCGCCATACTGGCGATTGCCGACGATGCGCTTGGCATACTGCACGGGGACCTTGCGGGTGCCCTGGACGA
>CAZLMV010000250.1:0-2440 GCA_964560625.1 uncultured Bacteroides sp.
GAGTCGTAGGCAAAGTAAGCCTGGCAATATTTATTGGTGTTTTCGCCGATGATCTTCACCGAGTTCTTGTTGGCGCCCACGGTGCCGTCAGCGCCGAGGCCATAGAACTTAGCTTCGTAGGTCGACTTGTGGCCAAGGGCGATTTCTTCCTTCGGGGGGAGCGAGGTGAACGTAACGTCGTCCACGATACCCACGGTGAACTTATCCTTGGGCTGGGGCAGAGCGAGGTTTTCAAACACGCCGATGATCATGGCCGGAGTGGTGTCCTTCGAGGCCAATGCATAGCGGCCGCCGACGATTTCCGGGGCATTTTCCTTGCCATAGAAACATTCCTTGACGTCAAGCAGCAGGGGCTCGCCGTTGGCGCCCGGTTCCTTGGTGCGGTCAAGCACGGCAATGCGCTTGGCGGTCTTGGGCACGGCTGCAAGGAAATGCTTGGCCGAGAACGGACGATAGAGGTGAACCTCCACGATGCCGACTTTCTCGCCCTTTTCAATCAGGTGGTCAATGGCTTCTTCAGCGGCCTGACATACGGAGCCCATGGCGATGATGACGCGATCAGCATCCTCTGCACCATAATAATTAAAGAGGCCATACTTGCGGCCGGTGAGCTCGGAAATCTTGTCCATGTATTCTTCGACGATTTCCGGCACCTTATTATATTGTGAGTTGCAAGCCTCGCGATGCTGGAAGAACACGTCAGAGTTCTCAGCCATGCCGCGCGCCTGCGGGTGCTCGGGGCTCAAGCCGCGTGAGCGGAACTTCGACAGAGCCTCGCGGTCAAGCAGCGGAGCGATTTCATCCTGCTCGATGACCTCAATCTTCTGAATTTCGTGAGAAGTGCGGAAGCCGTCAAAGAAGTTCACAAACGGAATCGAGCTCTTGATGGCGGCAAGGTGAGCCACGCCGCTCAAGTCCATAACTTCCTGCACGGAGCCTTCAGCCAACATGGCAAAGCCCGTCTGGCGAACGGACATGACGTCCTGATGGTCGCCAAAGATGCTCAGCGCATGGCTGGCAATCGTGCGAGCCGACACGTGGAAGACCGACGGAAGCATTTCGCCCGCAATCTTATACATGTTCGGAATCATCAGCAATAAGCCCTGCGATGCGGTAAACGTGTTGGTCAGCACGCCGTTCATCAATGAGCCGTGTACGGCACCGGCGGCACCGCCCTCTGACTGCATTTCCTGAACCAGTACTGTTTCACCAAAAATGTTCTTCCGTCCGTTAGCAGCCCATTCGTCAACGAGCTCTGCCATGGTGGAAGAGGGCGTGATCGGGTAGATAGCTGCCACTTCCGAGAACATATACGCGATATGCGCTGCGGCCGTGTTACCGTCACACGTCATGAATTTTTTCTCTTTACTCATGAGTAATTGTTTAGTGATTGGTTATTTAGAAAAATTTGTTGCAATGTATTATTCCAATATTACCCGCAAATTTACAAATTTTTTCCCAAACAAACAAAAATATTATTTTTTCCGGCGGTCGTTGCGGATTTTGATGAGGGCGATGATGGCGGAGCAGATGGTCGTGATGGAGTTCGCAAGGATGATGGGGACGTTGCCTATCAGCACGCCTTGCGCCACGAAGAGCACACTCCCCGCTCCGAGCGCCAAAAACGTCGGCATGGCTATGCCGTCGGTGTCGCCCGTGCGGATCGTCCGGATGGCCTGCGGCAGATACCCGCATATCATGCACACCGACGCCGCGTAGCCCACGATGCTCGCCCAATCCATCAGTCTTTCAGATAATAAACCACTTGCGACACCACCCTGACATTCTTGATGTTAGGCGTCGACTGGTCGGTGCTCTCGATGCTAAACTGGCCCTGCGTGGCCGTCTTGATCTTGCCCACTCGCGAGTCGGAATCCTGCGCAAAACGGTCGGCCGCCTCGCGCGCATTTTTCGTCGCCTCGGCAATCATCTCCGGCTTGATGGAGTTCAGCCCCGTAAACTGATAATTGATGTAATTATTATTCGCGGCCACGCCCTTTTTGAGCAGCTCGCTCTGGCGGTTCAGCAGCTCGCGCACCTTATTTACCTTCGTCGTGGCCACGGTGATCGTAACGTTCAGATTATACTGATACTTGGCCCGATCGCCGCCATAAACGTTGCCCTCCGAATTGTAAAGGTCCGGCGGGTTGACGGAAATCTCCTCGCGGTCTATGCCGTTGGCCGTCAGGAAGTTAACAACTATGTCGTTCGACTGCTGCATGCGGTCATAAAGCTCCGCCAAGTCATTGCCCGCAATCGAATAAGTCATCGGCCAAGTCACATAATCCGCCTCAACGGTGCGCTCAGCAAGTCCGCGAACCGTCACCACGCGGTCACGATTCGAAAAATTATCCATCCCCGCCTTAATAAATAGGCCAAGGATCACAATACCAACGGCCAATATCGCCGCCGAAACATAACTTTTATTCATAACACATAA
>CAZLMV010000251.1:0-2440 GCA_964560625.1 uncultured Bacteroides sp.
TAATGCAAATGTACGCAATAATTCCCACCCCACCAACTTTTTCCCCAATTTTTTTACCTATTTCTCCTTATTTTATATATTAGCCTTATAAATCTTATAAAATTTATAAGACTTATAAGAATTTTAAGCCCCGCGCGAAATAACTGGGGAGGGCACCCGCCCCCGGGTGCCCAGCGCGCGACAAAACCCCGGGGCGCTTGGCTCTTCCTTCGCGCGACTAAAACTTATAAGATTTATAAGACTTATAAGAATTATAAGCGTCCGCTTCAAACAGGGGCGGGGAGGCCGGGGGCGGAGAGTGGGGTGGGGGAGACCTCGCGGCGGATTTCGTCGACTAAGCCTGCGGCGATGAAGGCGCGTTGGAGTGTCGGGCCGCCTTCGATCAAGACGGAGGTGATGCCGTCTTCATAGAGGCGCATAAGTTGTTCTATCAGTGGTTCTTGGCGGGTGAAGTAGACCCGCTTGGGGGTGCGTCCGCCGGGGTATTTGCGGGCGTCTAACCGCGGCGAATCCATGCGCTCGGTGCCGGAACCGACTGCGATGGCGTCGAAGGTCGACCGATAGTGGTGCACGGCCACCTGACCCGCAGGAGTGGATATCTTTAGCGGCGGTTCCTCAGGAGTGCGCAGGCGGTCAACGAACCCGTCGGCTGTCTCAGCCCATTTGAGCGCAACGTATGGCCGATGAAGCTCATGCGCCGTAAAAAATCGACGATTCAGCTCCCGACATTCCCGGGCAATCTCCTCCGGCGCTAACTCGACCTCAATTCCGGCGTCGCGCAGCATCTGCACCCCTCGCCCGTGAACCTTGGCAAACGGGTCAATGCACCCCACGACCACCCGTGGAATCCTTTTGCGAATAATCAATTCCGCACAGGGAGGCGTCTTCCCATAATGCGAACAGGGCTCCAAAGTGACGTAAATCGTCGCCTTCGAAAGGTCAGCCCCGCGCCGTTCGGCATCGGCCACGGCATTCACCTCCGCATGCCCCTCGCCGCAGCGCTGATGATAACCCTCGCCCAAAATCTCGCCGTCGGGCCCGACAATCACGGCCCCAACCATCGGATTGGGATGCGCCCCAATCTCCCCGAGCCGCGCCAACTCCAGCGCCCTCCTCATATATTTCATTTCTGTAGCAGCCATTCGTAAATCGGTATTATTTCAATTTTAAGTCCGTCTATTTCTTTGGTTTCGCGAGTGTTTTCAGTCAGCAGAAGCAATTTTTGGCATCTCGTCTTTCTTGCTGCGGCCAGGAGGCCGTTGATTTCGCGCCGGTAGGTCTTGGGGTTGCTGATGTCGTATGATACCTGGATAGCCTCCAATGCCTGATTCCCTTGCGAAATGATGAAGTCACATTCCGTGCGGTTCTCGGAGAAATAATAGATGTCTAAATCTTCGAGCAGACAGCGTCGTTTCAGCTCCAAAAAGGCGATTGTTTCCATGCGCCAGCCGAAGTTTTCGCCACTGAATGCGTCGGGCCGCTTGTCCATCAATGCCGGGTCAATGGTGTAATATTTTTCGCCCACGAGCCTGATTTTGCTTTTTGGAGAGAATTTGTGTAGATTTACCAGCATGAACGCCTGGCATAGGTAGCCTAAGTAGTTTTGCAGGGTGTTGCTCGACTTGAATTCCAACTCCTTGGCTGATTTTTCGGCAGAGACGATTGTCGGAGCGATGTTCATCATGTGATGAGCCAAGCGTTCAAATTGCATCGTGTGGCGAATCTTGAATCGCTGTTCAATGTCGCGTCGAAGAATGCCTTCGACTAATTGGGAGATGTATTGTCTTTTGTGTTCACTGTGGAGCAACTCGGGGAATCCGCCCTGCTGCAGATATTCATTAAAGGCGCGGCGGCGCAAAGCTTTTTTCTCGGTGGTGGGGGAGTAGAGGTCCACGTCCATGCATTCGCAATATTCGCGGAAGGAGAGCGGGAAGAGGTTGATTGTGTGGTGTCTACCGGTCAGGTGTGTGGCCAAATCGCTGCTGAGCAGCTTGGCGTTTGAGCCGGTGATTATAAGCCTTGTTTCGCGCCTAAGTAACCGATTGACAAATAGTTGCCAACCTTCTACGTTTTGAATTTCGTCTAAAAAGAGGTGTGTGAATTTGCCGTAGAGTGTATATAGAGCCTCAAGAATCGCATTGAGGTCGCCGGCATTGACTAAAGAGAGGGCTTCGTCGTCAAAATTCACATAGGCGAAGTTGACTTTTGCCTCGCGCAGGGCCTGATAACACATGGTTGATTTGCCGCAGCGACGCACCCCGATAACCACCTGTGCCAGGGGGCTGTCGAGTTCGATGAGGTCTTGCTCCATGCGCCGACAGAGCTTCTTGTGCTTTTTCAAGACGAGCTCTTCGCGCTGATCAGCAAGTATTTGCAGTAATTGAGTCTGGTCTATCATGACTGCAAATTTACAACAAACTGCGGTATTTTGCAAGTTTTT
>CAZLMV010000252.1:0-2413 GCA_964560625.1 uncultured Bacteroides sp.
AGCATCAGGCGGTTGTTGCGGTAGTTGCCCGTGACGTTAAACATGTAGTAATGTTCGCGTTGGCCCTTGACGTTGCCGCAGTTCCACTGGTCAGAGGCGCCGACCATGATGTAAGGCAGGATGGAGACTTCCACCAAGCCGTAGGCCCAGTCGCCCTTGTCTTGCTTCGTTGCAAGGTATTGCAGCTCGGTGCGCAGGGTGACCTTGTCGGAGCAGCGGAATTTGGCCTCAGCCACGCCGATGTTGGCGTTGATCATGCCTCCTTCGCCCTCGATGACGGTTTTGTTGTAGCGCTGATACATATACATGGCGTTGAGGGAGAAGACGCGTGAGAACTTCTTTTCAAACTGCAAGTTAAGGTCGGAGTAATAGAGCGGACCCCAGCCGAAGAATTTGGTGTTCTGGCCGTCGGTGCCGTAGAGCTCGGTGTTGCCGGTTTTCCACTGGCCTTCGCGGTCGATGCCGCGAATGTAGCTGACGTTGAGGCGCAGCTTGGTGCCATACTTGCCGCCAAGGGCGGTGCGCCGCTTGAAGGTGTAGGCAAAGTTGCCCTGGAGGGCCCATTCGCCGGGGGCGGCCTGAGTGGCGTAGGGATACATGGCGGCCAGCGAGTAAGTGTGCTGATAGGCAAACGCCGGCATGTTGTTGATAAAAGCGGAGATGCCTTCCTGGGAGCGGCGCGAACGGAAAGCCATGTCCTCCGAGCGCTTGGCCTGGACCTGGGCGCTCCAGCCGCTTTGAGAATAAGAGGCGGAGAGCATCACGGCCGAGCCGTTGCGGAAGGTGTAATTGTTGTCAAACGACGGGTCGTTGCCCTTCAGGGCCACTTCGGCCAAGACGTTGAGGCCGCCTTTGTAGAACTGCGTGCGGAAGTCGAAGGCCTGGACATACTTCGGGAGGTTGAGGTAGGCAAAATTGTCGCCCTGAATCGTGTAGATTCGGTCGGCGGCATCGTAAGCCTGATGTTTGGCCACCCACGAGGCTCCCCAGGTCCATGAGATGTCGTGCTCGCGGAGCTTACGGATGTGTTGCTGCATATCCCACTCAACGTCAGCACCATAGAGGCGCGACTTGGTGGTCCAGTCCCAATAGCGGCGCTGCAGGCCGCCAAGCACTGTGAAGCGGAATCCGGGTAGGGCGTCCACCTTCAGGCGGCCGCCGCGAATGGAGTTGTCAATGCCAAGGGCGCGCTCCTCATATGTGCGCAGGATGAATCCCGAGCCAAACTGCTCGTAGAAGTCGCCGGCGGTGAGCTGGAAGCCCTTGTATTTACCTGTGGCATAGAAGTTTGGCACGCCCCAGCCCTTGAAATCGCGCTCAAAGCCCGGCAGCGGGTGCTGGAGATACTCCACGCGCAGGCCCGCGTCGACATATTTGCTAAACAGGCCGGCGTTGGCATAGACGTTGCCCAAGAGTTTCTCCTTATATTTTTCCGTGCCGATGGCCGCGTCCTCCTCGGGGAAGAGGGCGTCAACCTGCACGGAGCCGTGGACCGTCACCTTGCGGTCGGGGTCTGATTCCTGAGCAGCAGCCGGCATCGTTGCGGCCACGAGTAAGGCTATCGGGAGCAGTCGCTTCATTTCTTCTTGGCGGGAGCTTTTTTCTTAGCGGGAGTCTTGGAGATTTCGCGGAGCTTCTTGATGATGTGGCCCTCGGAGCCGTCGGTGTAGCCCGAGCGGGACTCGACGATCTTGCCGTTGCCGTCAATTATCAGCAGATGAGGGATTTGCTGAATGCCCATGGCGCGCATGAAGTCGCTGTTGGGGTCCACGAGAATCTCATATTCCCAACCTTCGGAGTCAACATAACTCTTCACCTTGGAGGCATCCTGAGCCTTGTCAACGCTGATGGCCACGAGCTTCACGCCGGTTTCGTCGACCCAATCAGGATAGACATCGCTGATGGCGTTGAGCTCACGCTTACACGGCTTGCACCATGAGGCGAAGAAGCTGATAATCATCGGCTTACCGCCATTATTCAGCTGAGCCATATCGACGGTTTTACCCTTCAGGTCCTTCAACTTCACTGAAGGCAGAGCCGCATCGGCCGACGCGGCACACAACATTACGGCCAGCGCCGCAAAAATGACTTTCAAAAGTTTCATAACAATGATTCGTTATCAGATATAGATATGCAAATTTACGAAAAAAAATCCAAACCACAAAATCCAAACGAAAATTCCCAAATCCAAAATGACTGGGGACGGCATGCGCCCTCGCGTGCCGAGCCGCCCCCGGCGGCTTCCTTGCGATCCCCGGACTCCCGAGGTGAACTTTTTCGCCGCCGGAGGTGTTATACTATTGAAAGACACACATAGTGAATGACTTTCTTCATTGTGAAAGAAATGTGATAATGATTGGTTTATTATTTGACGAGGAGTGACTGCGACAGCCACTCCCCGCTAATTTTTTGC
>CAZLMV010000253.1:0-2389 GCA_964560625.1 uncultured Bacteroides sp.
TTCTCGGCCGGCAACCCCGAGCAGGGGCTGATGATCCACGTGCGCGGCCCTCAGGGTGGCACGCTCATTTCCCGCGGCGGCAAGGTCGAAAAAATCAACTCCCGCTTCAATGGCGCAAACCATGGCGCGACGTACCCGGGCTGGAGCCCCAACGGCCGATTCATAGCCTTTTCGGCCAACGACGTGGGCCAGGTGTTTCACTCCTCCGGCTCCAAGCCCATTGAAGTGGTGGACCGCGCCGCCGACCTGATGGTCTACGACGTCGAAACCCACCGGGCATACTCCGATTCAACCATTTGCGGCGACCGATTCATCGAAACCTTCCCCAACTGGGGCCCCGATAATCGCACGCTCTTCTTCTGTCGCGCCAACGCCGTCAGCGAGTTAACTCCCTTGGATTCCGTGCGTTATGACCTCTGCTCCATCCAATTTGACGCCCGCACGGGCCGATTCTCCGACCTGAAGGTGCTCTATGCCGCCGCGGCCGATAGCGCTTCGGTCAGCTTCCCCCGCTGCTCGCCCGACGGCCGATGGCTCATGTTTACTCGCTCGGATTATGGCAACTTCTCCATCTGGCACCCCGAGGCCGACCTCTGCATCATGGACCTCCAATCGGGCCAATGGCGCAAACTCGACGAAGTAAACTCCTCAAGTATTGACAGTTACCACAGCTGGGACACCTCCGGCCGCTGGTTCGTCTTCTCCTCAAAGCGCATGGACGGCCTTTGGGCCCGACCCTTCATCGCCGCCTTTGACCCCGCGACCGGACGCGCCGCCACTCCCTTCTGCCTCCCCCAAAAGTCCCCCGATTTCTATCAGGAATTCACCCGCACGTTCAATATCCCCGAACTGGTGAAATCCCCGGTGGTCAACACCGACGCCCTCCTCCACGGAATCATCTCCCAGCAACCCCAACCCATTGACCTTCAGCAGCGATGACCCCCTTACTCCCGGCCTCGGCCTCTTCCGGCTCCTCTCAGCTCTACCTTCGCGACACGGCCTTTAATCGCCTCATGCAGCGCCGAATCTTCAATGTCCTCCTCATTGCCTCGCCCTATGACGCGTTCATGATGGAGGAAGACGGACGCGTCGAAGAGCAACTCTATTTCGAATACGTCTCCCTGAATCTTTCGTCGCCGCCGCGCGTAACTCGCGTGTCTGACCCCTCCGAGGCCCTCGAAATGATGGCCGACAAGCATTTCGACCTCGTCATCGCCATGCCCGGGCCCGACCTCTCCGAAACCTTCAATGGCCTCCGCTCAATCAAGGCCGCGGCCCCGGAGACGCCCATCGTGGTCCTCACACCCTTCAGCAAGGAAGTGAGCCGACGCCTGGAAAATGAAGATCTCTCCGCCGTGGATTATGTCTTCTCATGGCTCGGAAACGTCGACCTCCTCTTGGCTATCATCAAACTCTTGGAGGACAAGATGAACGCTGACCATGACGTCAACACCGTTGGTATTCAAACGATTATGCTCGTTGAGGATTCCGTGCGCTTCTATAGCTCCGTCCTGCCTCATCTCTATAAATTCCTCCTCAAACAGAGCCGCGAATTCAGCACCGAGGCCCTCAACGAACACGAGCAGATGCTCCGCATGCGCGGACGCCCCAAAATCATCCTTGCCCGCGACTATGAGGAAGCATGCGCCCTCTATGAGCAATATGGCGAAAACATGCTCGGCGTAATTACCGACGTCTCCTTCAAGCGCGACGGCGAAAAGGACCCGCAGGCCGGACTCAAACTCGCCCGGATGCTCCGCGAAAAAGACCCCTATCTGCCCATCATCGTCGAGAGTTCCGAGAGTGAAAACGCCGCCAAAGTGGCTGATTTCAACGGCATTTTCCTCGACAAAAACTCTAAAAAACTCCCTCTGGACCTCGGAAAGGCCATTACCGACAATTTCGGATTCGGCGACTTCATTATGCGCAACCCCGACACCGGCGAGGAGATCATGCGCATCACTTCCCTCAAGGACCTCCAATATAAAATGATGGAGATCCCCGATAAAACGCTGTTCTACCACTGCTTACGCAACGACATTTCGCGCTGGCTCTACTCCCGCGCCATGTTTCCCATCGCCGAGGTCATCAAGGAGCATCGCACCCGCTCGCTCGAAGAAATTCCCTCCACCCGCCTCCATTTCCTCGACGCCATTGTGCGCTATCGACGCATGAAAAACCGAGGCGTCGTCGCCGTGTTCCGCAAGGATCGCTTTGACCGCTACTCCAATTTCGCGCGCATCGGCCAAGGCTCCATGGGTGGCAAGGGTCGCGGCCTTGCATTCATCGACTCCATTATCAAGAAGCACCCGCAATGTGACGCCATCTGCGACACTCAGGTCAACATCGCCATTCCCCGAACCGTGGTGCTCTGCACCGACCTCTTCGA
>CAZLMV010000254.1:0-2378 GCA_964560625.1 uncultured Bacteroides sp.
CACTGACCGCTTGCAGGAAAACCCCGCCGCCTACGACAAAGGCGGCGAGATGCACTACGACATCATCTCCGCCTTCATCAAAAGCGTGCGCGGCTCCGACCCCGACGCCGCCGTCTACTGGCTCGCGCGCATGGTTGCCGGCGGCGAAGACCCCGAATTCATTGCCCGGCGCCTCTGCATCCTCGCTGCCGAAGACATAGGCCTGGCCAACCCCAACGCTCTGCTCCTTGCCAACGCCACCTTCGACGTGGTCAAAAAAATCGGCTGGCCCGAAGGACGCATCCCCTTGGCCGAATGTACCGTCTACTTAGCCACGTCGCCCAAGTCCAACTCCGCCTACATGGCCATCAACGCCGCCTTGAGCGAAGTGGAACGCTCAGGCGACCTCCCCGTGCCGCTCCACCTGCGCAACGCCCCCACGGCCCTGATGAAAAAAATGGGCTACGGCGCCGACTACAAATACCCCCACGACTATCCCGGCCACTACGTCCCCCAGCAATACCTCCCCGACGCCCTCCACGCCGCCCACACCCACTTCTACACCCCCGCCGACAACCCCCGCGAACGCAAAGCCTGACCAGTAGTTGAACGGTGGTTGAACAGTGGTTGAACAGTAGTTTAATCAAATTGCTCCAATCGCTCAAATTGCTCCAATTGCTCAAAAGCTTAACTGGGGAGGGCACCCGCCTCGGGTGCCCAACTGCGACAAAGAAGCCGCCTGTCGGCGGCTCGGCACGCGAGGGCGCATGCCGTGCCCAGTTATCTCACCCCCCAATTTTTAGGAAAAATGTGAAATTTGGCGGAGAAAAGCGTGGAAAAATGTGAAAAATCACCCCTAAAACCCTTGGAAAAATGTGAAATTTTGCGTAACTTTGCCGCGAAATTATTGATAGTTAGTATGTTACTGCTTCGACGCAAAATTGACTCTTTTTTGGCCGAGTGGAAAGCTCGGCCCAATCATAAGCCGCTCATAGTGAAGGGTGCGCGCCAAATCGGCAAAACCTTCTCTATCAACGAGTTTGGTCGCCGCGCTTATAATAACGTGGTCAGAATCAACTTCATCCTCCAAAAGGAGTTTCGCTCCATTTTCGACGATGGATTCGAGGAGCAAACCATCATCCGCAACATCTCCTTCATCGACCCGTCGCTGCAATTCATCCCCGGCGAAACGCTGATTTTTTTCGACGAACTCCAGGCGTGCCCGAATGCCGCTACGAGCCTTAAATCCTTCGCCTTGGCGGGGAATTATGACGTGATATGCTCGGGCTCGTTGATGGGAATAAATTATCATGAAATAGAGTCAAACTCAGTGGGTTACAAGGAGGATTACGAAATGTTTTCCCTCGATTTTGAGGAATTCCTCTGGGCCAAGGGCTACACTGACGCCATGATTGACCAAATTCGCGAATATCTGATGGAAGTCAAACCGCTCCCCGCGGCGATGTTTGACACGCTGTCAGAGATTTTCCGCGATTATATGGTTGTGGGCGGCATGCCGGCGGTGGTTGACACCTTCATCAGCCAGGGAAATTTTTCCGGCACCCTGGCCATCCAGCAGCAATTGCTCAACGACTATCGCGAAGACATCACCAAATATGCCCAAGGCCTCGACAAAGGAAAAATCCTCAGCGTCTACGATCATATTTCGACCTTCTTGGCTCAGGAAAACAAAAAATTCCGAATCACCAAAGTGGCCCTCCATGCGCGCAGCCGCGACTATGCCGGAATCACCGAATGGCTCGCCTCGGCCGGGATTGTCAACGTCTGCTACGCCATTGACCGCCTCGAACTCCCCCTCAAGGGCAACTATAATCCCGAGGCCTTCAAGCTTTATTACCAAGACTCCGGGCTGCTCATTGCCTCGCTCGACGAGGAAGCACAGGTGGATTTGCGCGTAAACCGCAATTTTTCAACCTACAAGGGCGCCATTTACGAAAACGTCGTTGCCGACATGCTTCGCAAAGCCGGCTATGGCCTATATTATTATCGCAACGACAAATCAACCGTTGAGATGGATTTCATGATTCGCTCAGTGAAATCCTTGGTCCCCGTGGAGGTCAAAGCCGCCGATAGCGCCACCAAGTCGCTCAATAAACTCACCGACGGCCACGTCCCCGACATCAAATTCGGCATCAAGCTTTGCCACAAAAACATCGGCTTCAACGGCAAATTCTACACCATCCCCTACTTCCTGACCTTCTGCCTCCGCCCCTTCCTCCAGCAGCGCTAACGCATAAATTTTATAAGACTTATAATTCTTATAAAAGTCAACCACCGTTAAACCACAGTTAAACCACAGTTAAACTACCGTTAAACTACCGTTAAACCTGCTTTAACATACTTTAACGATTGAAAAAGGGGGAAAGTGGGCGGGAATT
>CAZLMV010000255.1:0-2345 GCA_964560625.1 uncultured Bacteroides sp.
ATTCGGCACCAACTGGAGCAACTATTCCTGGATAGTGGGCGACATTTTCGGCGCACCCTTGGCCATTGAGGGCCTCTTTGCCTTCTTCCTTGAGGCCACGTTTGTCGTCGTCATGCTCTTCGGCTGGAAGCGCGTAAGCCCCAAATTCCACCTCACCGCCACGTGGCTCACGGCCATCGGCACCTCCCTCTCCGCCCTCTGGATCCTCGTGGCCAACGCCTGGATGCAGTTCCCCACAGGCATGGAATTCAACCCCGACACCATGCGCAATGAAATGACCGACTTCTGGGCCGTGGCCCTCTCGCCCGTGGCCCTCAATAAGTTCTGCCACACCCTGATGAGCGGCTGGGCCCTGAGCGGATGCTTCGTCATCGGCGTCAGCGGCTGGCTCGCCGCCTTCGGCAAACGCTCCGACATGGCCGTGCCCTCGGTGAAAGTCGGCGGATGGGTCGGCCTCATCGGCCTCTGCCTGACCATGGCCGCCGGCCATGGCTCAATCCTCCAGGTAAGCCAGTCTCAGCCCATGAAGTTTGCCGCCCTTGAAGGCGTCTGGACCGGCTCTGACAACGCCGAACTCACCGCCATCGGCCTCCTCAACCCCGACAAAGAACTCAACAACGCCGAAGACCCCTTCATCTTTAAAATCGGCGCCCCCGGACTCCTCTCCTGGGCCACCCGCGGCAGCGCCGACGCCTTCATTCCCGGCATTGAAGACATCATCGCCGGCCATGACATCATTGACGGTCAGGAAGTTAACACCGTAAGCTATGCCGAGCGCATTGCCCGCGGAAAGCTCGCCCTCGCCGCCTTGGCCGAATATGGCGAAACCCACTCGCCCGAGGCCCTTCAGACCCTGCGCGAAAACTACCCCTTCTTCGGCTATGGCTACTATGACGACCCCGCCCAGCTCGTCCCCCCGGTCGGCATGATTTATTACTCTTACCACATAATGGTGGCCGGCGGCATGTACATGCTCCTCATCCTCGCCGTGGGCCTCTTCTTGGCCTACAAAAAGCCCGGCGTGCTCGATAAAAAATGGTGGGCCGCAGCCGCCATGCTCGCCTTGGTGGTCAGCTGGATTGTCAGCCAAAGCGGATGGATCTGCGCCGAAGTGGGCCGCCAACCCTGGGTAATTCAAGACCTTATGCCCACTCGCGGAGCCATCTCCGCCGTCTCGCCCGCCGGAGTCAAAACCACCTTCTGGGCCTTCGCCGTGGTCTTCACCGCCATGCTCGCCGCCGAGATCTCTATCATGATTAACAAAATCCGTCAAGTTGCAAAGAAATGATTACCTGCTTTCAAAATTACTGGTGGCTGCTGATCTCCATTCTCGGCGCCGCCCTGGTTTTCCTCCTGTTCGTTCAAGGCGGTCAAACCCTCCTGCCCTGCCTCGGAAACAATGACAATAAGCGCCTTGCCGTCAATGCCTTAGGCCGCAAATGGGAACTCACTTACACCACCCTCGTGGTCTTCGGCGCCGGCTTCTTCGCCTCCTTCCCGCTCTTTTACTCCACGAGCTTCGGCGGCGCTTGGGCCCTCTGGATGCTCATTCTTTTCAGCTTCGTCATCCAAGCCGCAAGCTATGAATTCCGCCGCAAACGCGGCAACCTCTACGGCACCGGGTTCTACGACACGCTCCTCTTCCTCAACGGCTCCCTTGGCTGCATCCTCCTCGGAGTGGCCGTCGCCACGATGATTTTCGGCGCCGAATTTAACATCAACAAGGTCAACCTCACCGACCCCGCCGCCCCCGTAATCTCCACCTGGGCCAACTCCCTCCATGGCCTCGAAGCCTTGGGCAACTGGCGCTGCCTCCTCTTAGGCTTCGCCATCCTCTTCCTTGCGCGCATGAACGGCGCCTTCTTCCTGATGCTCTCCACCGAAGGCACCGACGCCTATCGCGCCAAACTCCGCCGCATAGCCTGCGTCAGCGGACTCATCTTCGTCCCCCTCATCGTCCTCTTCCTCATCATGGTGCTCCTTCAGCCCTCGCTGGTCCAGACCCCCGAAGGATTCGTCACCCGCCCCAACGGCTACCTGATGAACTACTTAGAGCTCTGGTGGGCCGCCGTGGCCCTGCTTGTCGGAGTCATCTGCGTGCTCGCCGCCCTCTTCTGCGCACTGATCAAAAAGCCCCTGCGCTATGGATTCTGGCTCTCCGGCGCCGGCACCGTCCTCGTGGTCCTCAGCCTCTTCTGGGTCATGGGCTATAACTCCACCGCCTACTTCCCCTCCCTCGCCGACCCGCAAGCATCACTCACCCTCGCCAACAGCTCCTCATCCCTCTTCACCCTCCGCACCATGACCTGGGTCAGCGCCGTACTCCCCATCGTCATCGCCTACAT
>CAZLMV010000256.1:0-2343 GCA_964560625.1 uncultured Bacteroides sp.
CGCTGAGGGCGCTCAATAAACTTAATGAAATGGCCTCGTCGCGCTCAAATGTGTCGGCCTTCATGGCCGTTAATATCTCTAATATTCTCTTTTTCATAACGTGTGCAAAGATAATATTAGAGCGGGCAACATCTCGGCCCGATAATGTTAAATTTTATTATTTCTTGTCGCTGAGTTTGAATTCGAGGCGGAAGGTGGTGGCCACGGAGGGGGTGGAGGATTTGACGTAGATGCGGCCTTTGTGGTAGCTTTCAATGATGCGTTTGGCCAGGGTGAGGCCGAGACCCCAGCCGCGCTTTTTGGTGGTAAAGCCGGGGTTGAATATCGTCTTGAAGTTTTTGCGTTCGATGCCTTTGCCGGAGTCGGTCACTTCGACTATGGCCATGTTCCCTTCGCGGAATGACTCAATCAGCAGTGAGCCATGGCCTTCCATGGCGTCGACGGCGTTTTTGATGAGGTTTTCCATGACCCATTCAAGCAGCGGGCGCGAAAGGCTGACCGGCAGCGGCTCCTCGCTGAGGCGGCGCGTGAGTTTCACTCCGGAGGAGATGCGTGACTGCATGTAGTCGACCGCGTCGGCAATGACGTCGTTGAGATTCTCCGTCTGCATGGCCGGCGGCGAGCCTATTTTGCTGAATCGCGAGGCTATGGTTTCCAGGCGTTTAGCATCTTTGCTCATCTCCTCGGTGACCTCTTCCGGCACTCCATAGTCAGGCAAGATGGCCACCCAGCCCATGAGCGAGGAAATGGGAGTGCCTAACTGGTGAGCCGTCTCCTTGCTCAGGCCCACCCACACCTTGTTTTGCTCGGCGCGTTTTGAGGCTGTCACGGCGAAATAGACAATGCCCACGAAGGCCGCCATTATCAGCAATTGCACATAAGGATAAAGGCTCAACCGCCTCAGCAGCAGCGAGTCTTCATAATAAAGATGCTGATTGATTCCCGGGGCAATGACAATGTGGATCACGTTCGTGCCCTCCTTGAGATGCTCCAAGCGCTTGCGCAAAAACTCCTCATTGGCCGGGGTGAGGACCCACGGCGGCAGAGTGTCGTTGGCCTCCGGGAGCGAAAAATTCAGGTGGTCAAGGATCTGGTCATTGTCGTCAACCAATATGACCGGGATGGTGTTGTTGCTCTTGATGATACCCAAGAGGAAATCGAGGTCAGTCGTTGAGTCGGCCGAAGCTATCTGGCGGGTAGCGTCGGCCCATATCTGCATTCGCTGGCGCTCCTGTTCGCTCAGGTCGCGCACCAGCGAATCTGACACCCAAAGAAAAATGCCGACGAGCAGAATTGTGGCCGTCATGAACGCCACAGTCCCTCGTCGGCGAAGGTCGTAGAGATTAAGCATTAGCAATGGCCTGAACAATGTCGGACATTTCCTCGGCCGGCAAGCTCAATTTGGGTTTGCGGAAATCCATGTCGGCCTCTGACTGCAGCGGCACCAAGTGGATATGAGCGTGAGGAACCTCCATGCCAAGCACAGCCACTCCGACGCGCTTACACGGAATGGCCCGCTTGATTTTCAAAGCCACTTCGCGCGCAAACTCCATCAGCCCGGCATAATCCTCCGGGTCCATGTCAAACAGATAATCCGTCTCCTTCTTGGGGATAACCAGCGTGTGGCCCGGAGCCATCGGATTGATGTCGAGAAAGGCGAAATAGCGGTCATTCTCCGCCACCTTATAGGAAGGGATTTCGCCCGCAGCGATGCGTGAAAAGATTGAAGCCATAAGAATTACAGGGCAATTTCGAGGACCTCAAACTTCATCATTCCGGCCGGCACGCGGATGTCGACAATGTCGCCAACCTTATGCCCGAGCAGGCCCTGGGCAATGGGCGTCGAAGTGCCGATTTTCTTCTCCTTGAGGTTCGCCTCCGAGTCTGCCACGATGGTATACTCGGCGATGGCCCCATTGGCCGTGTTCTTGATTTTCACGCGATTCATGATCTGCACTTCGTCGGTGTTGAGCTTGCTCTCGTCGATGATTCGGGCGTTGGCCACGAGGTCCTTCAGTTGAGCAATCTTCATCTCCAGCAGGCCCTGAGCCTCCTTGGCAGCGTCATATTCAGCATTCTCGGAAAGGTCGCCCTTATCGCGAGCTTCAGCAATAGCGGCAGAGATGCGCGGACGCTCAACCGACTCCAGCTGAGCGATTTCCTCCATCTTCTTTTTATAGCCGTCTTTGGTCATGTAGGTGATAGCCATGGTATAAAAAATGCGTTTTTTTAAGTGTCAAAAAAATTGAACCTCGCCCGACCCTTAATGAGCCGTCGAGATCCGACTGGAATCATTCACAGCCGCAAAGTTACAAAAAAATTCCCAATCTCGCAAATTTTTTT
>CAZLMV010000257.1:0-2326 GCA_964560625.1 uncultured Bacteroides sp.
CCTCACAGGCGGAACCAGAATCCGACGTGCTACCATTACACCACAAGGCAATGTGTGGGAGGGGTTTGTTTTACGGGTGCAAAGTTCGGAATAATTTTTGACTCTTGCAAATATTTTTACAAGTTTTTTTAATTTTTTTTCGTAACTTTGCATCTATGATGAGAAACTTTCAGAAATATATTATCCCCGTCGTGATGGCTATCTGCTTGATGATAGCCTATTTAACGACTTATGAATATGTGATTTACTTCCATGAGCAGCATCATCTTTTCCGCTTCTTTTGGCCTTACATAACCGAGACCGTCCATCAGGAGGGAATCTGGTATCTGCTGTCGGAGTTTATCGTTCAGTTCGGTTATTGGACCTGGCTGGGCGCCTTGGTTTGGGTCGCCTTGGAGGTGGGGGCTTATTTCCTCGCCCTCAATGCCTGGCGCCGCCTGACGGGGCTGCGCGACTATATTTGCGTGAGCGCAATCCCCTCGGTGATAATGTTTTTCTCCACGGTCAGCGTCGACGTAGTTCCCGAAAAGGCCGTGAAAACCTTTGCTATAGTCTTGGGAATCTGGATAATCGGACAAATTCTGCCCCACTTTTCGCCCCACCTTCGTCGCCGCTATCAGGCGCTGGAATCCGCGCCTGAGGGCAAGCGCCCCTGGCTTTGGCTCGCCGTGAGCTTTGCCGCCCTTGCTTTTTATGCCTATCAGGGCTATCTGAAGTCCACGGAGCCCACCGAAGTGACCATCCACGGCGGCAAAAAACGCACCTTCTCGCGCGAAGAGCGCATCAAGCAGCGGCATGCCGAGCGGGTGATGATCGAGGCCGAGCGCGCCCTCAAAAGTCAAGATTGGGATAAGCTCTATGAAATCACCCAGGAATATGCTGCCGAGGGCACTAAAAACCACTTGATGAGCTATTTTCGCGCCATGGCCCTCTATCATCAGGGCAAACTCCTGACCAACCTGATGGACTATCCGCAAACCTTCGGCATCAAGTCGCTCTTCTTCCCTTGGGAGGCCGACCGCCACTGCGCCGAGTTTGGCGGCTACGTCTACGAGGAACTTGGCGCCATCAACCCCGCCCAACACTGGGAGTTTGAGGCCTTGGTCGGCTGGGGCGAAACGGCCACTCACCTCTCCAACTTAGCCCGCTACTGCATCGCTCAGGGCAAGACCGAGCAGGCCAAGAAATTCATTGCCCCCCTGCGCCACTCCTTATTTTATCGCGGGCGCGCGCGCGAACTTGACCGCTCTCTTGCCGCCGGACAGGTCGATGGACTGAAAAACTCGCTCGCCGACACCCCTCAGGATCCCGCGCGATGGGACAACGTGCTCAATCTCGGCGCCGACCTGCGTTATATTCTCCTCTCTGACCCGCAAAACGAAATGGCACGCGAATATTGCGCCGCTTTCTTCCTGTTGGCCAACAACTTAGGTGCATTTTATCGGAATCTCAAGGAGTTCTGGCCGATGCCCGCCGAGGGGTATCTGCCCCCCATGGTGGAGCAGGGTTTAGTCTTGGTGCAGAGCTATATAGGCGCCGACCAGCTCGCCGCCGACGGCTATCGCATCTCCCCCGAGACGGAGCAGCAATTCCGCGACTTTGTCCGCGAGCTCAACAAGGGGCAGAACGCCCGCTTCACCCCTGCCCAGAAGCAAACTTATTGGTACTACGTGCAGCGCGTCAGCCCCTATGGCCGCGAACTCACTTTCTAACCCGCCCACGCTTATGAAACGCCTGATTTACATAATCTTAGCTCTCACAACCCTCTGCAGTTGCTCCAAGACCTTGGAGCCCCAAGGGTCGATGACCGGCCACGTCAAGATGACGCCCGAATATCGCGGCGCAACTTTCCCCGTCAACATTGCCGCGCCCTCCTTTGTGCTCGAATCGGGCAATCCCGACGTCGACGAATATGCCGTCCAATTGGGCCGCGAGGGTCAGTCGCCCGAAATCCAAGTCAAAGCCGGCAGCGACGGCAAAATCTCCATCCCCCTAAAAAAATGGCGCACCCTCCTCGACGACGCCAAGGGCGGCAGCATCTACCTGCGCGTCCTTGCCCGCATCGGCGGCCAATGGATGGTTGACGACACCATCTCTGCCTCGCCCGTAAGTCTCAATCCCATTGACGAATACCTTTGCTATCGACTCCTCTATCCCGGCTATGAGCTCTGGAACAACATCGGCATCTATGAGCGCAACCTGACCAACTATGATCAAAAGCCCATTCTTGAGAACAAAGACTTTGACCATCAGTGCATTAACTGCCATAATTTCTCGGCCGGCAACCCCGAGCAGGGGCTGATGATCCACGTGCGCGGCCCTCAGG
>CAZLMV010000258.1:0-2288 GCA_964560625.1 uncultured Bacteroides sp.
GGGGTTGTGTGTGGGTTCGGGGGTTGGGTGGGGGTTAAGAGTGGAGGGGGGGGGTTTGGGTGGCGATGGCGGGCCAGTTGTAGGGGGTGAGATCGTAGGGGCGGTGGGGAGTGGGGGAGGCGAGTTTTTGGTGGAGTTTTTGGCGGAGGGCGTCGACTTGGTTTACGGGGAAGAAGTCGGCCGGGGCGAGTTGGTCGAGGCGGTTGGCAGAGATGTCGCTGACGAGGACGTCGCGGCCGTAACTCATTGCCTCAAGGAGGGTTATGGGGAGTCCTTCGTGGGATGAGGGGAGCACGAAGAGGGCGGCGTTGGTCATGAGCTGGTTGAGGTGTTCGCCGCGCACGAATCCGGGCATGATGACTCCGGCCGCGGCGGCTTGGCGCTTGAGTTGCTCGGAATATTCGTCGGGGTGGTCAGATTCGCCGGCAATGACGAGCTTGTAGCCCTCGACGTCGAAGGCCTCGATGAGCTGGTGGAAGTTTTTTTCGGGCACGAGTCGGCCGAGGGTGAAGACGTATTTTCCCGGTTCGAGGCCCAAGGAGGCGATATAGTCGGTTTGGGTGGATGGATGGGCCGCGGGGACACCATTATATATAAGGTGTGTGTCGGTGCGGCCATATTCTTGGGCCATGCGCTCGGCGATGGGTCGGGAGATGACGATGATTTTGTCGGCGAAGCGTGCGGCCATTTTTTCGCCCATCTTGATTGTCCATCGGGCGAGTTTGCCCCATTTTTTGCGCTCATAGTCGAAGCCGTGGTGGGTCATTATGACCTTGAGGCCGAGGAGTTTAGCCACGGGGATTACGATCGAGGGACCGACGGCGTGGATGTGGACCCAGTCGGCCTTGACGCGGCGGGCGTAGATGACTCCGAGGAGGGTCGACACGGCCGCTTCGATGGATTTTTTGCGCGGGGCGTAGAGGTCCTTGATCTTCACTCCACGGAATTCTGTCAGGCTGTCCTGAGCGTAACAGCGGCGGCGACAGACGGTTACGTCGACTCCTGCGGCGGCAATCAGCGGGAAAAGTTCCTGGCAGTGGGTTTCCACTCCGCCCTGAATTTCGGGGATTCCGCGGGTTCCGGTGACTACGACTTTCATGCTTCTTGGCGGTAGATTTTAAGGAGTTTTTCAAGATGTGCGGCCTCGGAAAATTCGCTGATGGCGCGGGCGGAGATCTCGGCGCGGTCGTAGGCCTCGGGGTTGAACGTGGCCATTTTTGCGGCGAGGGTGGTGACGGAGCCGGAGGGGAAATGCTCGCCGTTGACTCCGGGGGTGATCAGCTCGGGGATGCCGCCGATGCTCGCGCCTAAGACCGGCGTGCCGGCGCATAGGCTTTCGATGACGGCCAAGGGATTATTTTCGAAGCACTCGCTGGGCATGACGCTTGCGGCGGCTCCGCGCAGCAATCGGGCCACCTCCTGCCCGTCCAAGCGGCCGAGAAATTCCACCTTTGACCCGCGGGCAATCTCCTGAAGCTCAGCGAGTAAAGGCCCGTCGCCGCCGATTTTGAGGCTCACTCCGGCGCGCACGGCGGCCTTGACCAAGGTCAGGACGCCTTTTTCGGCCGAGAGGCGGCCGACGTAGGCAAAATAAGGCTCGCCGGAGTCAGAGTGAGGCGTGGAGAGGATGGTTTCGAGCTTTTCCGGGGCGATGAAATTATGGAGCACTCGGATCTTGGAGCCGTCGAAGCCTCCGCGTTCCATCATTGACTTCATGAACGCGGAAGGGGCTATGAAACAGTCAGTTGCGGCCGAAAGTTTGCCGCGATTCCACTGCATGGCCTCAAACAGGGCCATCAGCGAGGCAAAGCGGCTACCCTTCATGCATCGATACTTCATCAGGTGGCGTTGGCCGTCGATGCAGTCGGTGCAGAGCTCGCCGTCGGGCCGGCGGCCGAGGTAGGCGGGGCAGACGAGTTTCAGGTCATGGAGCGTCCAGATGGTGCGCGCGCCGAATTCGTGGGCCAGTTGCACCACGACGGGCGACAGGTAAGAGTGAATGTTGTGAAAATGAACCACATCGGGCCTAACTTTCGCCAAAACTCGGCGAAAGCTCCGGCGCACGTCGCCCCAGCCCATGAGCCGGCGGAAGGCCCGGACCTTGCCGCTCAGGGAGCCGCCGAACTGAATCTGCGGAGCCCAGGTGGGGGCTTCCTCCAAGGGTAGATTCTCGGGGTGAGCCATGGCGTAGACCTGCACGTCGAAGCCGGCGGCACGGAGCATGTCGCGCTCGGCGATGGCCACGACCTCGGCCCCGCCGCGATGATAGAACATCTTGCTGACAATCA
>CAZLMV010000259.1:0-2265 GCA_964560625.1 uncultured Bacteroides sp.
TGCTGCGGGCGAATCATGAAGAAATAAAAGACAACGATGAGGAGAATAATCATTCCCCAGCTCTGAAACTGTTCCATAAATTATTTTTTAGTGTTAGAAAATGACTTTTGAATGCGGCCGTCGGCGCGGAGCTTTTCGGTGATGGCGGCAAGCATGCCGTTGACGAAAGCGCCGGAGCGCGGCGTGGAGTAGCAGTTGGCAATCTCAACATACTCATTGGCAGTGACTTGCAGCGGAATCTTCGGGAACTCCAAAACCTCGGCCAAGGCCGTGCGGAGAATCACGATGTCCATCAGCGCCAAGCGCTCGGTGTCCCATTTGCTGGTGTTGACAAAGCTTTCAATCAGCTCACGATATTCGTCCATGTGGGTCACCACGGCGTCAAAGAGCTTGAATCCGAACTCGGCGTCTTCCTCATCCTTAAACTCGGGGAGAATCGGCGCCTCCGTGCCCTGGCGGCCTATCTGGCGCAGGGTCTTCAGGGCAAAGCTGGACATCACCTCGAGGTCATCGTTCCAGAAAATGGAGCGGTTTTCGAGGGTTTCGGCAAGGTCGTCGGAGGTCAGGATGACGTGGCGCATCAAGTTGCGCCAAAGCTCGGCCTCATCCTCGCGCGTCTTTTGGCCCGGGGCGGCCATAAAGTCCTGATAATAAGAGGATGCAAGGATTTGATTCAGCAGGGATTCAACGAGGATATGATCGCCCGCAAAGGCATAAGGATGCTCGGCGTCCCATTCCTCAAAGGTGGGAATCGCCTCAATGTCGCGGATAAAAGCGGCGTCGACAAAGCGGCGGTCGGGATGCAGATCCTCGTCCGTGGGCAGATACTTGGCGGCATTGGCTTCGAGGCGCTCGGCCTGGGCGCGCGTAATCTCCACGGGGAGCCAAATCAGTGATTTATAGAGGGCATAGGCGCTCTGCAGCGAGCGTTTGAGGTCATTTTTGCAGGAGCTGAGCACCGAGCGCGTGTCTGAAAAGCCTTGGAGGGTCTCAATCAGCATCTTGGCGCCCATTTCCATGCCGCGCACGGTGAAATCAGGGTCAGTGCGCAGCGCGGCAACGACCGCCTCGGTCTTAATCAGCGTGGAGCGGATGGCAGTGGTCCAGAAGGTGATTTCGTCGGCCACGCTGGCCCCTTTGACCTTTGAGAACACGCGATAAGCCGTCGAACCTTTCAGGCGCGCCACGGCCTCGGGCACGGCGGCATCAAAGCTGCGCATGCGGATTCCGTAATGATTAATCAAATCGCGCACTTCATCATTGGCCATCAGGGCTACCGACATCTTTGAGTCGGCAAACTTGGCTCCGTGAATCGCGCCGCTTACCGTAGGCGACACGGCCCCTTCATTGACCACGCGGCGGCCCGAAAGTTCTAATATCAAGAGCAGCAATTCTGCATAGGCCTTGAAGGAATATCGCCGGTCCGGCGACGATGTCTCGGCAGGCATCTCTATCTTAAACTCGCTGCGCGTCAGCATGTAACTATAGAGCATCTGCACGACTTTCAGGCGGATTAATACGCGGTTGACCATATTGATGAATCTGAGTATTTAAAAGTTCGTTGTTGGGTTTTCTAAGTGCAAAGTTACGCAAAGTTCGCGAAAGCACAAAAAAAAGGACGCGAAAAATCGCGCCCTTTCCAAATTTCATGAAAAAAATTTATTCCTTTACGCGCTCAACGTAGGAGCCGTTGCGGGTGTCGATCTTAACCTTGTCGCCGGTGTTGCAGAACAGGGGCACGCGAACGGTGGCGCCGGTTTCCACGGTGGCGGGCTTCAGGGTGTTGGTGGCGGTGTCGCCCTTGATGCCGGGTTCGGTGTAGGTGATTTCGAGCACCACGGTGGTGGGCATTTCGCAGGTCAGCACGGTTTCGCTGGCGGCGTGAACCATGGCTTCGCAGATGTCACCATCCTTCAGGAATTCAACGCCTTCGATGCTTTCGCCGGGCACGATGATCTCTTCCCAGGTCTCGGTGTGGAGGAAGTGATAGCCTAATTCGTCCTTGTAGGAGTACTGATAGGGGCGACGCTCGATGCGCACTTCTTCAACCTTGACGCCGGAGTTCCAGGTCTTGTCGATTACGCGGCCGGTGCGAACGTTCTTCAGCTTGGTGCGCACGAAGGCCGGACCCTTACCGGGCTTCACGTGAAGGAATTCTACGATGAAGTAGTACTGGCCATCGATGTCCAGGCACATTCCATTCTTAAAATCAGCAGTAGTTGCCATAAAAAGTTTTTATATTATCGTTATGTGATTATTGATTTC
>CAZLMV010000260.1:0-2237 GCA_964560625.1 uncultured Bacteroides sp.
CGCTTGGCGCCGGCAGCCGTGGCGGCCTCGCAGGCGGCATTGATGGCGTCGATTTCGCCGGAGATGACAAGCTGGCCGGGGCAGTTATAGTTAGCGCAAACCACGATGCCATCCTGGGCAGCGCAGATTTCCTCGACCTTTTCGTCGGGGAGGGCAATGATGGCGGCCATGGTTGAGGGCTTGAGCTCGCAAGCCTTCTGCATGGCTTTAGCGCGGGCGGAAACGAGGCGCACGCCGTCGTCAAAGCTCAGCGCGCCGCTGACCACGAGGGCCGAAAACTCGCCCAAAGAATGGCCGGCGGTCATGTCGGGCTTGATTTCCGTGCCAAGAACCGTGGCAAGAATCACGCTGTGGAGGAAAATGGCAGGCTGAGTGACGGCCGTCTGGCGCAGGTCCTCATCCGTGCCCTCAAACATCAGGTCCGTGATGCGGAAACCGAGAATCTCATTAGCGCGCTCAAACATGGCGCGCGCCTGCTCGTTATTGTCGTAAAGATCTTTGCCCATGCCTACGAACTGGGCACCCTGTCCGGGAAAAACAAATGCTTTCATTCTTTAAATGTGATGTGATTGTTATTGTTATTTTGAGTGCAAATTTAATATTTTTTTTTGATTTTTTTGAGTTTTTCAAAAAAAATTACTATCTTTGAGGCCGAAAGATGGCATGAACCATTCGCTAATATCGTTTGTTTCTAAGTAAAACAACCATTTTTCAATAAAAATTAATAACCAAAAAACAAAGTAGAATTATGAAAAATCTTAGCATCTTCCTCGCCGTTATCGGCGGCGCAGCAGTAGGCGCAGCAGCCGGTCTTCTTTTCGCCCCTGAAAGCGGCGACGTCACCCGCGAACGCATCAAACACTATCTCCGCGAAAAAGGCCTCTATCCCCGCAACGAACGCAAACTCGACGAACTCGTTGACGAAATTGCCGAAGAACTCAAAAAATAAGCATCCCCTCACACCTTATTATATAAAGTAAGACAAGAAAGATGGCTGACAATTCAAGTAACGGACACATCGGCGCCTTCGTTGCCGGAGCTCTCCTCGGATATGCAATGACCACTCTGTTAGCGCCCCAATCGGGCGAAACGCTGCGCCAACGCCTCAAGCGTAAACTCAGCGAACACAGCCTGATCCTGAGCGATGTGGAAGTAGACGAGCTCGTGGCCCGCCTTGAAGAAGACGACGATGACTTCTACCTATGAGCATGAACCCACTATCAAAACTCATCCCCTCGGCCGAAGACCGCGACACCACGTCTGAGGCCTATCGCCGCATCATCGACGAAGGGCGCCGCCTGGTCAGCCTCGAAGTCGAAGACGCCAAGCTGATGCTCACCGAGAAACTCACCCTCCTGCTTGGGCGAGTGACCTTGGTGGCCGTGGCCTTCGTGCTCTCGGCCTGCGTGGTCATCTTCATGTCAATGTCCATCTCTGACCTGCTGCTGAAAAGCTTCTCCCCCTGGGTCACCTACCTGATTGTCGCCGCCTTCTATGCTGTGCTGATTGGCGTCGTAGCCCTCTTCCGCCGCCAACTCATCGTTGACCCCATTGCGCGCTATATCTCGCAAGTGATCCTTGACCCAAAGCCAAAACGAGCCCACAAATCAGACCCTAACGCCGCCGAAGAAAAATGAAAACAACTTACAACATCCCCAAACCCGAAGCGGAATGGGAAGGCCTGACGCTCGACGAAATCCGCTATGCGCGAGCCCTGACACGTGCGCGCATAGACATCAGCAAAGAGATGCTCGCCGCCCGAACCAATGCCCTGATGAGCGGACGCGCCGCCGGCACCGACAATAAAACCATCCTCGGCCGCATGCTCGGCGCCCTCAACTGGGTCGACTACGGACTCATTGCCATCCGCTTAGGCTCCAAGATCTCCGGGCTCTTTCGGCGCCACAGAAAGTAAAAAAATCATTATAATAACCCTAAAAAACAAACAAAATTATGACTGTAGAACAAATTGGCACCCACGCCGGTGAAGTCTGGAAAGCCATCTCCGAAGGCAACACCTCACTCAAAGCCATCAAAAAGGCCACCAAACTCAAAGAAAAAGAAATCTTCGCCGCAGTAGGCTGGCTTGCCCGCGAAGGCAAAGTAACCCTCGGCGAACACGACCTCGACCCCAAGGACCTCACCATCGTCCTCGTCGCCGAATAATCCCCCTCCCAGCCAAAACCCCACCGAAGGCCGCGCTCCTCACCAGCGCAGCCTTCGCTATTTTTTATCGG
>CAZLMV010000261.1:0-2228 GCA_964560625.1 uncultured Bacteroides sp.
TACGGCATGATTCCGCCGTGTGCGCAAATCGGTGAGCGTTCGCCGTTTGCGTTCATGGATGGATTTGGAGCCGCAGACTTTGTCGAACATCGTCAGGCGGGAGGCGGCTACGTCGAAGGGCTTATGTCCGATGGCCATGAGGGCGCGGAGGATGTGGAATTGGATGGCGGTGAGGTTCGCCTTTTTGGGGTCGAGGATGTAGACTTGCACGCCCTTCTGAGCCTTGCCGTTGGGGGAGATGTAGACCGGGCGGAAGCGCACGCCGGGGATGTTTTGCTTGTTAAGCTGGTCGGTAAGTTTCAGTGCGTCAACGGTTTCGTTGACGGCCACGCGGAAGGGCATGGTGAAGTTAGCGCCGATGCTGACGGAGCCGAGTTCGCCCATAATCCCCGTGGCGGGATAGAAAAAGGCGGTCTCGGCGGTGGGGATGTTGGGCGAGGTGGGCACCCACGGCAGGCCGGTTTGGTCGAAGGTCATGGAGCGACGCCAGCCCTCCATTTTGATGACGTGGAGCTTGCATTTTCCGCCGAGTTGGGTTTCGTTGATCCAGAGGGCTAATTCGCCGGCGGTGAGGCCATAAACATACGGTATAGAGTACTGACTGACAAAGGTTTTGCAGCCGGGTTCGACGGTCATGGGGCCCTCGACGCGCTCGCCGCCAAGGGGGTTGGGGCGATCGAGGACGTAAAACTCCACGCCCTGCTCGGAGGCGGCTTCCATGGCCTTGCCCATGGTGGAGATAAACGTGTAGGAGCGGCAGCCAATGTCCTGAATATCATAGACTAAGGCATCGAGGCCGCGGAGCATTTCAGGCGTAGGCTTGAACGTGCGGCCATAGAGGGAATGGACGGGGAGGCCGGTGCGCGCGTCTTTTTGATTGCCCACGGAGGCGCCGCCGGCCACGTCGCCGCGCACGCCATGCTCGGGCGCAAAGAGGCTCACGAGGTTCACTCCCGGCGCAGAATGTAGGATATCGACGGTGGAATTCAGCTCGGCGTCGACCCCGGTGGCGTTGGTGATCAGTCCGATTTTTTTGCCCTGGAGGGGTCGGAATTTATCGTCGCGGAGCACTTCGATGCCGGTTTTCACGCGGGCCGAAGCGGCAAAAAATGTAATCAAAACTGCAAAAAGCAGGAGGAATTTTCTCTTCATAGCGAGTTGAGGGTTGTATTTGGGAAATAATGGGCCAAAATTTCGCGGAAACCAATGCCTTGCGCGGCCATCATGGCGGCCCCGATTTGGCAGAGGCCGACGCCATGGCCCCATCCGGCGCCGCGCAGGCGGAAGCGGTCGCCTTGGCGATCAACGACGAAGGCCGACGAGCGCAGATGGCTCTCACTGAGCCAGCGGCGGATAATCAGCTCCTTGCCGACGACCATGGAGCGGCGCGAGCCGCTGATTTTCAGCTGATAAATGCGAGCGGAAGGGCCGCGGCGAATCGGCTCCAAGGCCTCGATGCGGCCGAAGTCGATGCCTGAGCGGCGGGCAATCAGCTCAGAAAGTTCGTCGACGCCATAGCTGACCTCCCAGCGGTAAAAATCGGGGGTGGTTTCGCGGTCAAAGTCGTTCAGCACCTGCGCTAACACGTTGGAAACTTCGCAGTTACAATAGGCCGGCGGGGCTGAAAGAATCCATCGGCGGGCCTCCTCCTCGCGCGTCAAATCGGGCAACGGGGTGCCCGCAGGGGCGTCGGCGCCGGCCTCGAGGTAAGAATGATGGCGCGGCTCCCAACAATTTTCAAACAGCTCAAAGGCGCCGCCGCAGCATTTTGAGAAGCGCGCATCGGCAATTTGGCCGTCGGCGGTAATCAAGACGAGGCCGCGGGTGGCCTCCACGGCCTCGGCGACGGCGGGGGAAGTTTGGCGCGTAAGTCCCTGATAACGTTGACAATGGTCGTCGGAGCAAACGTCGAAGCCTTCATGGTCATCGCGGTCAAACCATTGCAGCAGGTCTGCGCCGTCGGCCTCTTTAATAGGAACGCCTGCGCACGCACGCGCGCGCGAGGAGCGCATCTGCGCGAGGACCCACGAGCGGGAAATCACGGCGTGGGCCTTGAGCAATTCCATGGATGAAATGGCGCTCATTTCCGACGAAATCACGGATTTGAGGTACTCTTCGAGGCCTATGCGGTTGACCAATCGGCCCTGAAATTTCATTATTTTGCCGCCGTAGCGGAATGTTTCGTCGCGCTGCCAGTGGAAGCCGTCGCCGATGCGGACGCCGCTGAC
>CAZLMV010000262.1:0-2204 GCA_964560625.1 uncultured Bacteroides sp.
GGGGTATCCTTGTCGGCTTTGACGGCAATTCCTTCGCCGGTCTGCTTGAGGGCCTTGAAGAGCTTGTCGTTTTCGGGCAGGGGTTCGCCTTTACCGTCGACGGAACCATTGTTTTTGTAGTCCTGAGCTACGCGCTGCAGGGCGTCCATCCAGATTTGGAACTCATTGAGCTTCGTGACGTCTCGGTTGTCATTGATAGGAATTCCGACTTTGTTGGGGTCAAATTCCTTCATGATCTTGTCCTGTTCGGTAGTGGGGAGGTCGAGGAAGGCCGGGAGGGACTTCATCGGCATTCCGAACATGCCGAGTTTGGAGAAAGCCGAGATTTGCGAGGGAGTGAAGTTGACTTTATCCTCGGGGTGGAACTCATTGTAGCGGTTTTGGGCTTCGATGAGCAGGTCCTTACGCATCTTTTCAGAGGAGTAGGTGGAGTCCTGGTCGCCGGTGAGACCAATAAACACTTTACCTTCAACGGCGCGGTTCAGAGTGCCATCGCTCTTGGGTTCAGCCCCGGAGACGAGGATGGTCACCAAGTTTTCCATGGGCACCTTGATTTCGCTGACGGAGCTCGGGGTCACCACGGTGGCGGGCTCTTTGGCGAGGAAGGTAGAGGTCAACATGAAGAAAGTCAACAAAAGAACGGTCACGTCACTCATCGCGGTCATGTCGATGAGTGTGCTCTTTCTTTTTACTTTAGGCTTTCCCATATTACTTTATAATAAGGTGTTTTTTTGATTAACTGTTAAAAAGTAACGGGGAAATTAGTGAGTGGCCTGGAAGGTCTGTACGATAGAGAAACCGATCTCGTCGATAGCGTAGGTCAGGTTGTCGATCTTGTTGGTGTAGTAGTTGTAAGAAATTACGGCGAATGCACCGGTTGCGATACCGAAGGCGGTGTTCACAAGTGCTTCAGAAATACCGGTAGAGAGGGCGGTAGAGTCAGGGGCGCCTGATGCAGACAGAGCCTGGAATGACTTGATCATACCGATTACAGTACCGAGAAGACCGACGAGAGTACCGAGAGTGGTCAGGGTAGCCACGATGGGGAGGTTCTGCTGCAGGGTGGGCATTTCCATGGCGGTAGCTTCTTCCACTTCCTTCTGGAGGGTCTGCACTTTCTGTTCCTTGGTCAGGACGGTGTTTTTGTCCATTTCTTCATAGCGGATGAGGGCAGCGCTAACGACGGCAGCTACGGAGCCTTTCTGAGTTTTGCAGAGGGCGAGAGCGCCGGCGATGTCGTTTTGCTGGAGTTTCACCTTAACGTTGTTGACGAACTTGGTGATGTTGCCTTTACCCTTAGCGCTGGAAAGAGCGATGTAACGTTCTACGGAGAGGACGATTACGGTCAGGAAGAGGGTCTGCAGGATAGGCACGATGATGCCGCCCTTGAAGATGGTACCGATAAGGTCGTTGGGGTGGGCTTCGCCTTCGAAGAACCACATAGATGCGGGAGCTTCGCCTTCATAGTCGAAGTGGCTGGGGGCGCCGAAGAAGAACAGGAATGCGCATACGGCAACAACGAAACATGCGATGATTACCCAGAATGCATTCTTGATGCCTGACACGTTAGATTTAACGGGGGCGTGGCCCTTAACGGGGGCAGTGGAGTTTGCTTCCATTTTGTTTAAAATGCTTTAAGTTAAATGATTAGTTATTGATTGATTGTTAGTTTTCCTGTTGTTTAAGGTTACTTGCGGAGCATAATTTGCCCGTTAAGTTCTTGCAAATTTATCAAACATTTTTAACATAACCAAATTTTTTGCCAAAAAAATTGGTTTTCGGCGCAAAATCGCCACAAATGCGCAGTGATTTTATAACTCTTATAAGACTTATAAGATTTATAAGATTTATAAGACCGGCGCCCGAAGAGACGACTCTCTACCAGCTGCCGGAGGCGCCGCCGCCGGTGGTGAAGCCGCCGCCAAAGGAGCCGCCGCCGATGCCGCCGCCCCCGCCGCCCGAGCTGATGCCCGAGGGAATGACCACCACCGGAGGGGTCTCGCGCGGGATGCGCCGGCTCTCCGTGTCCTGATGGCCGCAGTTGAGGCAGCGCGTGGTGATTTGGCGGATTCCCTCGCGGGTGGCCGTAGGGCGCAGGGCGATGCGGTCGCTGATGACGCGCATGGTCCGCGCATGGCAGACGGGACACTCCTTGTAGGCCGACGAGCGCTGAATGTAAGGGATAATCTCCGTTTCGCCGTCGT
>CAZLMV010000263.1:0-2196 GCA_964560625.1 uncultured Bacteroides sp.
GCAGGTAAATTCGGGGTTATGGGTGCGGTCCATGCCCTCGTTGCGGAAATTCTTGGAGAACTCATAGACGCCCTCAAAACCGCCCACGATGAGGCGCTTGAGATAGAGCTCGTCGGCAATGCGGAGGTAGAGGGGAATGTCGAGCGCGTTGTGGTGGGTGATGAAGGGGCGAGCCGATGCGCCGCCGGGAATTGACTGAAGGATAGGGGTTTCCACCTCCATGTAGCCATGCTCGTTGAAGTAGTTGCGCATGGAGTTGAACACCTTGGTGCGCTTGATGAAGATGTCGCGCACGCCTTCGTTGACCACGAGGTCGACGTAGCGGCGACGATAGCGCAGCTCGGGGTCGTCGAAGGAGTCGTAAGTCACTCCATCCTTGACCTTTACGATGGGGAGGGGGCGGAGCGATTTGCTCAGCACTAAGAGCTCGCGGGCATGGACGGTGATTTCGCCCGTGCGGGTGCGGAACACGAAGCCTTTCACTCCGATAAAGTCACCAATATCAAGGAGTTTCTTGAACACGGTGTTGTAGAATTCCTTGTCTTCGCCGGGGCAGATGTCGTCGCGCGAGACGTAGACCTGAATGCGGCCGCGGGAGTCTTGGAGCTCTACGAAGGCGGCTTTGCCCATGATTCGGCGCGACATGATTCGTCCGGCAATGGAGACTTCACGCGCGGGCTCTTGGCCGTCAACAAAGGTTTCTTTGATTTCGTCAGTGTAGCCGGTTACGGGGAACTCGGCTGCGGGATAAGGCTCGATGCCCATGGCGCGCATTTGCTCCATGGAATTGCGTCGAATCTGTTCCTGTTCGCTCAGTGCCATATATTATGTGGGGTTTATGGTTTATTGTTTATGGTTTATGGAAGTTTTTATAAGATTTATAAGATTTATAAGACTTATAAGAATTAGATCGTTGAGGATTTCAGCGCTAAGCCTACTCGCTCCTGGAGGCCGAAGAGGAGGTTCATGTTGTGGACGGCTTGGCCGGCAGCGCCTTTGAGGATATTGTCAATCACGGTGGTGATGAGCAGGCGGTTGCCCACTTTCTCCAAGTGAATCAGACACTTATTCGTGTTGACCACGTCTTTGAGGTCGGGCCGGCGGTCCACGACGAACGTAAACGAATGGTCGGCATAATAATCCTCATAGAGGTTGCGCAGCTGGTCGAGGCTCACGGGCATGTCCAAGTAAATCGTGGCCAACATTCCGCGGGCAAAGGAGCCGCGCATCGGGATGAAGTTGATCTCCGAGTTGAAGCTCGATTGCAGGGTCTGAAGCGTCTGATGTATCTCCGGAAGGTGCTGATGAGCAAGGGGATGATAGATGCTGACGTTGTCGCGATGCCAGGCAAGCTGGTTGGGGCTCGACTTCTCCACGGCCGAGCCGCTGAAGCCGGTGATGGCCGTCACGTGGATGGGGGAATTCAGAAGCAGGTTCTTGGCTAAGGGGAGCAGGGCAAGCTCAATGGCCGTGGCGAAGGCGCCGGGATTAGCCACTTTGGTTGCGCCGCGCACCATGCGCTTGCGGTTCAGCTCGGGCAAGCCGTAGACATAGTCGTGGCTCTCGTCTTCAATGCGGAAGTCGCGGCTGAGGTCAATGATTTTCAGCCCCTCGGGGATTTCGCGCTCGGAGAGCAGGCGTGAGGTGGTCCCGTGCGGATAGCAGAGGAACGCCACGTCGAGGCCCTCGAGCGAGTCATCGTCGGTGAAGCGCAGATAGGTTTCGCCCTCCATGCCCTGATGAACCTCGGTGAGCAGTTTGCCGCTGTGGAGGCGGCTCTGCACGCGCGTCAGCTCCACGTCGGGATGGTTAATCAGCAGGCGGATCAGTTCGCCCGCGGCAAAGCCGTCGCCGCCAAGAATTCCTGCGCGTATCATTCCGCAGGGGCTTTGATGGTTTCGATTCCGCGGCGGATGCGGCGAATGGTCTCGTCGCGGCCTAAGAGCTCGGTGATTTCAAACATGTGGGGACCCTTACATTCGCCCACCACCGTCAGGCGCAGCGCGTTCATCACGTTGCCCATATGGTAGCCTTTCTCCTTGATTTTCGCCAAGATAGGCTCCTCGGCAGCGGCGGCGCTAAAGTCGGGCAGCTCTTCGAGCCAGCCGATCATTTCCTCCATGATTGCGGGCATTTCGGGGGTCCAGCGTTTGCGCACGCTCTTTTCCTCGTAGGTCTCCGGAGCCTTGAAGAAGA
>CAZLMV010000264.1:0-2176 GCA_964560625.1 uncultured Bacteroides sp.
CAGGTGCCATCGGCGAGGTGCTCAGCACGCCGGTAATCGGCGTGCCGGTAATCGGACACACGGATACCTTCCTGAGCATTGGCAAATTTGCCAATGCCCAGGAGGCATCCGCGTGTTTGAAGTACGTCAAGACCAAATTTGCCAGGTGCTTGTTAGGTACTCTCAAGGCTACCCAACACAATCCCAAAAGTACATGGGCAAATGTGCCGATGCAGGACTTTACGGAGGAGAGTGACATTGATTGGAGCAAGTCTGTCAGCGAGATTGATGCGCAGCTGTATCGCAAGTACAACCTCTCCACCGACGAAATCGCCTTCATCGAATCAATGATCAAACCCATGTAACCCCCTTATAGACCAGGGTCCCATAGGCCCAGGGTACGTTAATCCCCTGGGCCTATGGGACCCTGGTATAAAGAGAGTTAGCGGGAGGCGAGGTAGTCGGTGTGGTAGCTGTCGAGGATTTGGCGGACGGCGCGGCCGATGACGGTGTAGTCATCCTTGGTGAGGTTGGCTAAGGAGGCGCGGACGCTCCAGTCGGGGCCGGCAAAGCCGCTGCCGTTGAGGAGCACTACGCCCGTTTCGCGAGCTAAGCGGAGCACCACATCCAAGGGCTGATAATTGTCAGCCAGCCACTTGCAGAAGTCGTCGCCATAGAATTTCTTGCCCCAGACCATGATGTCGATTTCCGAGTAGTAGCCCACTCGGTCCTTGTCAGGCACCAAGGTGAACCCGGCTGAATCCCAAAGGGCGGCGAGGCGCTCGTGGATCATCGATTGCATGCGCTGTTTGTAGGCGTCTTCCTTGTCAATCAGGCAGAAAAGGGCGAAGAGGGCCATCTGGACCTGCTGAGGAGTGGAGAGGCCGGCGGTGTGGTTGAGGGCCACGGCGCGCGAATCGGCCACCAAGCGGTCAATAAACGGAATCTTATCGGGCGCGGGAGTCAGCGAGCGATAGCGATTAAAGAGGTCTTTGCGCTGAATCTCAGGGAGTTCCTCAATCAGTCGGTCATAGATATTCTCCTTTGCTAAGCCGATCACGGCAAGACGCCAGCCCGTAGCGCCGAAATATTTCGAGAAGGAGTAGACGCAGAGGGTGTTGGCCGGTAGCTCATACATCAGCGAACGGAAATCCCGGGCGAAGGTGCCATAGACGTCGTCGGTCACGATCATCAGGTTCGGATTGTCGTGTTTGACGATGTCGACAATGCGGTCCATGCAGTGCTTTGAGAGCTTATAGGAAGGCGGATTTGAGGGGTTCACGAGACAGAGGAGCTTGATTGAGGGGTCGCGGAGCTTATCGAGCTCTTCGTCAGGATATTGCCATACGTGATAGCCGTCGGCGTCCATCTGTCGCGCCTCAATGTTGACCACGTCAAATTCATAGCGGTCCAGGCCGGGAATCTCCAAGTAAGGGGTGAAAATAGGGGTCATCAGCGCGATGCGGTCGTGGTTGTTGACCAAGTGGTTAGCTTGCAGTGAGTCAAAGATATAGCACATTGCCGCCGTGCCGCCCTCCGTGGCGAAGAGGTCATATTCGCGGCCCAGTCCGGGAGCCTTGTTGCCCATCTCCTGGGCCATGTAGGCGCGGATGATTTCCTGGGTGTTGTCAAGGATGCGCACCGGCGTGGGATACTGGTCGCCGATAATCGCTTCGGCCCATTCGTAGGCCAAGGAATCGGGGTCGAGGTCAAGGGTTTCGGTGCAATATTTTATGGCTTCATCGAGCATCGTGGCGCCCGGGCGAGTGGAGTTGACCATCAGGAAATGCTTCAGGCGCTCCATGGCTCCTTCGCTGGCGGGGATGCCGGCAATGCCCGGTTCATCTTTAAAGGTGCGCTCACATTCGGTCAGCGCCCATTGGCCCAAGAGGAAGAAGGCCTGGCGGGGCTCCGTGGCTATCCAGTCGGGGTTGCCGCGGCCGGCGTTGAGGAATTGGTCGGTCGACTTGCGGGCGTCGCGCTTGGCCAACTTGATGAGTTCGTTTTTGATTTCAAAGGGGCTCATTTGGGCGAGCTCGCGTTCTTTTTTGGTGGGGTTGCTCATATTATAGGTGTGTGTTTAAAGGTTTTAAGTAAGTCATGATAATTAGTTTATATCATAATTCGATGCCGACAGGGATAAGATTCGGACTTTCGAAGAGGGAGTTATGGGGCTCCATAATGACCGATGAGAAAG
>CAZLMV010000265.1:0-2160 GCA_964560625.1 uncultured Bacteroides sp.
GGGTGGTTTTGGAGGTCGCCGGCGAGGAATTTGTCGTAGGAGGCCATGTCGATGAGGCCGTGGCCGGAGAGGTTGAAGAGGATTACTTTTTCTTGGGCTTCTTCTTTTGCTTTGAGGGCTTCACGGATTGTGGCGGCGATTGCGTGGCATGATTCGGGGGCGGGGATGATCCCTTCGGTTTGGGCGAAGAGCACTCCGGCCTCGAAGGATTCGAGCTGGGGGATGTCTACGGCTTCCATGTATCCGTCTTTGAGGAGCTGGGAGACGATTACTCCGGCGCCGTGGTAGCGGAGGCCTCCGGCGTGGATATTGGCGGGACGGAATTTGTGGCCGAGGGTATACATGGGGAGCAGGGGAGTGTAGCCGGCTTCGTCGCCGAAGTCATATTTGAATTCGCCTTGAGTGAGTTTGGGGCATGATTCGGGCTCAGCGGCGATGAAGCGGGTGTGTTTTTCGCCGGTGAAGTTATGGCGCATAAAGGGGAAGGCGAGACCGCCGAAATTGGAGCCTCCGCCGAAGCATGCAATGACGATGTCGGGGTATTCGCCGGCCATCTGCATCTGTTTTTCGGCTTCGAGACCGATGACGGTCTGATGGAGGGAGACGTGGGAAAGGACGGAGCCGAGGGTGTATTTGCAGTTGGGTGTGGTTTGGGCGAGTTCTACGGCTTCGGAGATGGCGGTGCCGAGGGAGCCTTGATGGTTAGGCGTTTGGGTCAGGATGTCTTTGCCGGCGCGGGTTGACATTGAGGGCGAGGGAGTAACCTGTGCGCCGAAGGTCTGCATGATGCTTTTGCGATAGGGCTTCTGCTCATAGCTGATCTTAACCTGATAGACGGCGGCATTCAGGCCAAACATCTTTGCGGCATAGGCCAGGGAGGCGCCCCATTGACCGGCGCCCGTTTCGGTTGTGACGTTTTCAACTCCTTCGAGTTTGCAATAGTAGGCCTGAGGAATGGCGGAGTTGAGTTTATGAGAGCCCATGGGACTTACGCTCTCGTTTTTGAAGTAGATATGGGCGGGTGTTCCGAGGGCTTTTTCGAGGGCGTAGGCGCGCACCAGCGGCGTAGATCGATAGAATTTATACTTTTCGCGGACCTCTTCGGGGATGTCAATCCAGGCGTCCTGTTGGTTTAGTTCCTGGCGGGAGAGTTCTTCGGCAAAGATGGGGAAGAGGTCTTCGGGGGTGAGGGGCTGCTTCGTTGCGGGGTGAATCGGGGGCAGCGGCTTAGTGGGCATTTCCGCCTGGATGTTGTACCATTGGCGGGGAATTTCGTTCTCGGGGAGAATGAATCGTTTGGTTTGTTCCATATTGATATAACATTTAAGTGAAGAAAATATAGGCGGCGAGGATGCCGGCGGCGGAGCCGGTGAGGTCGGCGAGGAGGGCGTAGGGGACGGCATAGCGGGTGCGTTTGATGCCGACGGAGCCGAAGTAGACGGCGAGGACGTAGAACATGGTGTCGGTGCTTCCTTGGATAGCGGCGGAGCAGCGGGCCACGAAGGCGTCGGGGCCGTAGGTGGTCATGAGGTCGACCATCATTCCGCGGGATCCGGAGCCGGAGAGGGGCTTCATGAGGGCCGTGGGGAGGGCGCCGACCCATTCGGTGTCGAGGCCGGTGAGTCCGACGAGCCATTGCATGCCTTGGGTGAGATAGTCCATGGCTCCGGAGGCGCGAAACACTCCGATGGCCACGAGGATGGCGACCAAGTAGGGGATGATTTTGACGGCGGTTTGGAAGCCTTCTTTGGCGCCGTCGATGAAGGCTTCGTAGACGTTGATGCGTCGGCGCAGGGCTGCGGCGAGGAAGCCGACAATGACGCTGAAGAGCAGGCAGTTGGCCAAGAATCCGCTATAGAGTTGCACGGCCTCCTGAGGAAGCGACGAGAAGAACCAAACCATGCCGCCGACCAATAGGGCCAAGCCGCCGAGCCAGGCTAAGAGCACGGGGTCGGTGAGGCGGATGCGCTGCTTGATGCAGAGGGCGATGATGCCAACAAGGGTGGCGATGAACGTGGCCGTAAGGATTGGGAGGAAGACGTCGGTGGGGTTGGCGGCGCCGGCCTGGGCGCGATACATGATGATGGAAATGGGGATGAGGCAGAGGCCGGAGGCATTGAGCACCAAGAACATGATCATGGCGTCGGTGGCCGTGTCTTT
>CAZLMV010000266.1:0-2141 GCA_964560625.1 uncultured Bacteroides sp.
GGCGCGGAGGGCCGGAGTTTGGGGTCCGGTCCTCCGTGCGGAAAGGGGTTAGCGTTGTGTGGGTTGACTTATTCGGCAGCGGGAGCTTCGGGAGCTTCTTCGGCGGCGGGAGCTTCAGCTACGGGAGCTTCGACGGCGGGAGCGGCAGCGGTGCTCTTTTTGCGGCTGCGGCGGGTCTTGCTCTTCTTGGCGCCTTCGGCCTTAGCGGCGAGGAGGGCCTCGTTATAGTCAACGAGTTCGATGAAACACATCTGGGCATTGTCGCCGAGACGGTTACCGGTTTTGAGGATGCGGGTGTAACCACCGGGGCGGTCAGCGATCTTCTGAGAGATTTCGCGGAAGAGCTCGGTGACGGCATACTTGTTTTGGAGGTAAGAGAAGACGAGGCGGCGGTTAGCCATGGTGTCTTCCTTGGAGCGGTTGATCAGCGGCTCGGCATACATGCGCAGGGCTTTGGCTTTGGCCAGGGTGGTGAAGATGCGCTTGTGCATGATGAGCGAGGTGGTCATGTTGGCCAGCATGGCGTCGCGGTGAGCCTTTTTGCGGCCAAGGTGATTGAATTTTTTATTGTGTCTCATCTTGAATTTTACTCTTTATCTAATTTATACTTGGCGGTGTCCATACCGAAGGAGAGGTTGAGTCGGGCGAGGAGGTCGTCGAGTTCAGTGAGTGACTTGCGGCCGAAGTTGCGGAACTTCAGGAGGTCGTTTTTCTGGAACTGAACGAGCTCGCCGAGGGTTTCCACTTCGGCGCTCTTGAGGCAGTTGAGCGCGCGAACGCTCAGGCCTTGGTCTACGAGCTTTGACTTGAGGAGCTGACGCATTTTGAGCACGTCTTCGTCGAATTCTTCGTTGTCAATTTCTTCCTGGGCCTCGAGGGTGATGCGGTCGTCGCTGAAGAGCATGAAGTGCTGAATCAGGATTTTTGCAGCTTCCTTGAGGGCGTCCTGGGGGAGGATTGAACCGTTAGTGGTGATTTCGATGAGGAGCTTCTCAAAGTCGGTTTTTTGGTCGACACGGAAGTTTTCCACCGTGTACTTCACGTTGACAATGGGAGTGTAAATGGAGTCGATGGCGATGATGTTAACGTCGTCGGTGGGGACTTCATTTTCGTCGGCGGGGACCCAGCCGCGACCCTTGTTGATGGTGAAGTCAAGCGTGAATGAAGCTGAGGGGTCGAGATGACAGATTACCAGCTCGGGGTTGAGGACCTTGAAACCGGTGAGGGCATTTCCAAGGTCGCCGGCGGTGAGGACTTCGCGGTCAGCCACGGTGACGGTGGCGCGCTCGTCGACGGTGCCTTCAACGACTTGCTTGAGGTCAACCTTTTTGAGGTTGAGGATGATGTTGGTAACGTCTTCTTTGACTCCGGGGATGGTGTCAAATTCGTGCTTCACTCCGTTGATGCGGATGGAGGAGATGGCAAAGCCTTCGAGGGAGTTGAGGAGGATTCGACGCAGGGCATTGCCAATAGTAATTCCGTAGCCGGGCTCCAATGGCTTGAACTCAAAGCGGCCAAACGTGTTGTCAGCTTCGAGCATCACTACTTTGTCAGGTTTCTGAAATGCTAAAATAGCCATAGGATTCAGGGGTTTAGGGATTACTTAGAATAGAGTTCGACGATAGCCTGTTCCTTGATGTTTTCGGGGATGTCGGCGCGGGCAGGCACGTGGAGGAACTTGCCGGACTTGGTGGCTTCGTCCCATTCGATCCAGGGGTATTTGCTATGGTTGAAGCCAGCGAGAGTGTCGACGATAACTTCGAGGGACTTGCTCTTTTCGCGGACGCCGATGACCATGCCGGGTTCAACGTGGAAGGAGGGGATGTTAACGACCTTGCCGTTGACGACGATGTGCTTGTGGAGGACCATCTGGCGGGCAGCGGCGCGGGTGGGAGCGATGCCGAGGCGGTAAACGACGTTGTCCAGGCGAGCTTCGAGGAGCTGGAGGAGGATTTCACCGGTGATGCCGGTGGTGCGTTCAGCCTTTTCGAAGAGGTTGCGGAACTGGCGTTCGAGCACACCGTAGGTGTACTTAGCCTTTTGCTTTTCGCGGAGCTGGAGGCCGTATTCCGAGGTTTTGCGACGGCGGTTCTGGCCGTGCTGACCCGGGGGGAAGTTTCTTCTTTCAAGCACTTTGTCGG
>CAZLMV010000267.1:0-2106 GCA_964560625.1 uncultured Bacteroides sp.
GGGGTCGTGGACGCGGAGGATTTGGGCGCCGGCTTGGAGGGCGAGGATGTTGGCTGTGAGCGTGGCGGGGAGGACGTCGGCGGGGGTGAGGCCTAAAGGCTTGTAGAGCATTGACTTGCGGCTGATGCCTACGAGCACGGGCTGGGGGAAGGTTTGGCAAATGAGGGGGAGTTCGCTCATCAGGGTCCAGTTTTGCTCGGTGGTCTTGGCGAAGCCGAATCCGGGGTCGAGGATGAGCTGGGTGGCGCCCAGGGCCGTGAGCTCGGCAATGCGTCGGGCAAAGAAGGTCATGACGGCGGCCGTGACGGAGCCATCTTCCGAATAATCAGTGAGTTGCTGCATGGTTTGGGGAGTGCCGCGCATGTGCATCATGACGAAGGGCGTGTTTTCTTGGGCGATGAGGCGGTCCATGTCGGGGTCGGCCAATCCGCCGGTGATGTCGTTGACGATGTCGGCGCCGGCTTCGAGGGCCGCGTCGGCCACGGATGCGCGGAAAGTGTCGACACTGATGGGGATGTCGCGGCTGATGCTCCTGACGGCTTTTACTGCGTCAATCAGGCGGTTACGTTCGTCGCCGGGTGTCACTTCGGCGGCCCCGGGGCGCGAGGAATAGGCTCCGAGGTCGATGATGTCGGCGCCCTGGGCAATGACTTCTTCGGCGCGGCGGGCAATGGCGTCGGCGCCGCTAAATCGCGAGGCCGAGTAAAAGGAGTCGGCGGTGGCGTTGATGATGGCCATGATGGCCGGGCGAGGGAATTCTACGAGTCGCCCATGCAGATTTAAGCTAAACATGGTGCAAAGTTACGAAAAAATTCGTAACTTTGCGGTCATATGGAATTATTAGCTATTCTTGACGCTCAATCGCTATTCTCAATGGTCTGGGACCATATGAGTTATTTCTACGTGTTTGTGTTCATGACCATCGAGAGCTCGTTCATCCCCTTTCCGAGCGAGATTGTGGTGCCCCCGGCGGCGTATATCGCCACGGTTGACGGCACGATGAACATTTACGGCGTGGGCATTGCCGCCACTTTGGGCGCCCTTGCCGGGTCAATTATCAATTATTTCTTAGCCATGTGGATTGGCCGGCCTATAATCTATGCGTTTGCGCGGTCAAGGATGGGCGCCATCTGCATGATTTCGCCCGAGAAGGTCAAGAAGGCTGAGGATTATTTCGACGCCCATGGCGCGGTGTCGACTTTCGTGGGTCGCCTGATTCCCGTGATTCGCCAGCTGATTTCCATTCCGGCGGGTTTGGCGCGGATGAATTTCGGCAAGTTCTGCCTCTTCACGACTCTCGGCGCCGCTATCTGGAACGTGGTGCTCTGCTGGTTAGGGTGGTTCTTGGCCCAATTTGTCAGCAAGGAAGACCTCTTTCAGAAAATTGAAGAATATAACCAATATCTCAGCTGGGCCGGCTATGCAATAGGCGCGCTCTGCGTTCTTTTCATTGTATATCAGCTCGTTAAACCCAAAAAGAAAAATGACACAGATAGCCCCCTCAATGCTTAGTGCCAACTTCGGCTCGTTAGATGCCGACGTTGAAATGGTCAATAACTCCGCCGCGGCGATGATTCATCTCGACGTGATGGACGGTCAGTTCGTGCCCAACATCTCGTTTGGATTCCCGGTGATTGAGGCGATTGCCCGCAAGGCTCGCAAGCCGCTGGATGCCCACCTGATGATACTTGAACCCGACAAATGGGTTGACACCTTGTCGCGCTTAGGCGTGGAGACGATGAACGTGCATTGGGAGGCGTGTACCCACCTTCACCGCACCATTCAGGCCATCCGCTCGGCCGGGATGAAACCTGCCGTGACCCTCAATCCGGCAACGCCCGTAGAGCTGCTGCGCGACGTGATTACCGACGTCGACATGGTCCTGCTCATGAGCGTCAACCCCGGCTTCGGAGGCCAGAAATTCATTCCGCAAATCCTTGACAAGACGCGCCGCCTGCGCCGACTGATCAACGAAAGCGGCTCCCGCGCCCTGATCCAGATTGACGGCGGCGTAAACCTCGAGACGGGCCGCCAACTCGTCGACGCCGGCGCCGACATCCTCGTGGCCGGCAGCTACGTCTTCAACTCCCCCGACCCCGCCGCCAC
>CAZLMV010000268.1:0-2062 GCA_964560625.1 uncultured Bacteroides sp.
TTGACGTGGGTTTTGCGGAAGCCGATCCAGCTGTAGAGGGCTTTGGTGTTGCGCTGGGAGTCGCGGATGGAGCGGAGGGCTTGGATGCAGCGGCGGTCGAGGAGGCGGAAGTCGCCGGCGTCGACTAAGACGTTGATGCGGGTGGAGGATTGCAGCAGCCGATAGTAAACACCTGTGAGTTTGCGTTTTAGCCAGCTGTCAGTGCTGCGGTCGGTGCGCAGGCCGTAGACGTCTTGCCAGCCGTCTTCCCACTTCTGAATCATCTCCGGAATGGTTTCTACGGGGTGCTGGAGGTCGGCGTCCATGATTACGGTGGCGTCGCCGGTGACTAAGTCGAAGCCGGCAGCCATGGCGTTTTCCTTGCCGAAGTTGCGCGAGAGGCTAATGACCTGAAAGCGAGAGTCTTTGCGGCGGATTTCGGCCATGACTTCGGCGCTATTGTCGCGCGAGCCGTCGTTGATCAGCAGCACTTCCCATTTATAGACGCGGTCGGTCAACTGATTGTCAATCAGCGGCAAAAGGGCGTCGTAGAGCGCCGGGAGATTGTCGGCCTCGTTATAAACGGGGATGATTATTGAGATTTTCTTCATAGGACGAGGGCGTAATTATTTAACAGGGTGCCAGTTATCTCCGGGGTCGACGACCATCGGCTCGATGCGATAGCGCAGGGAGTCGCCTTCAGTGAAGGGGATGACCACCCGCATGGAGGAGCGCAAAAGCATGATGGTGTCAGGCACGGCATTGTAAATAAGCTCATAATTGGCCGGTAATGCGTCGAAAATCTCCGCCTCGGGTCCTATCAAGGTGAGTGGCTTACCCGGGCCAAAATGGCGCTCAAACACGCGCAGGAGGTATGTATCGTCGGCATCAGGCAGACCCTTGACGCGATAGAGCGTCAGCGGCGACACCTCGAGGCGGTCAGTATAGTCCATGCGCACCACCCCGTCAGGGCTTTGACGATAAAGCTCAATGGCGCGCGAATACTCGCCAAACATCTTCCGCTGCCAATGGATTGACACGGCAAAATGCACCGCAACCACGGCAAAACTCAGGGCGATAATCCCTCCGGCAAGAGGGCGACTGAGCTTCACCCGGGCTTCGGCGCAGAGCATGGCAAAGCCTAACAAAGCGCAACATTCGGCGAGCCAGCCCGTGCGCCCGGGAATGCTGCTGTAAAGGGCAATGACGGAGGAAAAGAGGGCCACAAAAAGGTAGGCCTGATAGCGCGGAGAGCGAACGACGGCCTTCAATCGGCTGCCGGAAAGGAGGATAGCAACGGTTACGATGCAGAGGAGCACCACGAGGGGGAGTGTGGTCCACAGCATCTCCAAGCGCGAAGAATCCTCAATAAATTCAGAGTTGCGGCTCCAGATGGCGGGAGTGGCGATGGTGACCAAAGTGCCGAGCAGGAGGCCTAAGAAGGGGGTCCAATGCCAGTCGCGACAGCGGCCGATGAGCAATGTCAGGCCAAAATAGGCAGTCATGGCCACGCCGATTTGCTCGTGGAAACATCCGGCCAAGCCACCTAAGATGAAGAGCCAAATCAGGCCCCAACGGCCGGGTTTATGCTCGCGAAACCACGCATGGATAAAGAGCAGGGCGAAGGCCGCGGCCCAGACGTAATTGTAATGACACACGCGCATAAACATGGAGTCCCACCAGGGGAGCACCAAGAGCGACAGGGTCAGAAATCCGCAGGCAAAGGCGATTTTTCCACGCTGAAAGACGCCCCCGCAGAGGGCCAAGGCATAGAAAAAGAGGCCGCACATGCCGCCGATGAGTACGGAGCCGAGCAGGCGCGGGAGCAGGCTGTAGATCACCGGGCCGAAGGCGTCAAACACGCGGCCATTGCAGTCAAAGTAAGCCCCTCCGATGAAGGAGATGACCTTGCGGCCGGGGAAGGTCGACGGGTCGTCGCCGCCCATGTCCATCCACTTGGCCATGTCATCGCCCATCAGTGGGGTGAAATAGTCAAGTATGCCGGTGCCTAAGGCAATCAGCAGGATCAGCCCCATCGGGACCCAAAAGGCGCCTGATTTCTTGTTCATAATGCGGTTTAAGC
>CAZLMV010000269.1:0-2045 GCA_964560625.1 uncultured Bacteroides sp.
CGCCGAAAACCAAGTCCAGAAACTCCACGACAAATACCTCAAACAAATCGACGACCTCTTCGCCGCCAAAGAAAAAGAAATCCTCACCGTCTAATCCCCCCCAATGCACAATAAGAAAGCCGCCCTCCAAAAGAGAGCGGCTTTTCATCGCTTGGGGTTGTCTTACCAGGATTCGAACCTGGACTGAAGGAACCAAAAACCTTAGTGCTACCATTACACCATAAGACAATCGTATGTGCTCAAGGGCGGGAGGGTTGGTTGCGCCCCTAAAGCGTGTGCAAAGTTAGGGATTTTTTGTGAGTTTTGCAAGTTTTTTGGTGATTTTTTTTGCGTGGGAGGCAAAAGCGGCGGCGGGGCCGTAGTGTTTGGCCATGATTTTGAGGCGTTCGAGGAGCGATTTGCGGTGGTTGCGAGTGGTGAGTCCTTCGCTGAGGTAGTGGGCGGTGACTTGCCCGGTGTAGACGTTGAGGGGCGAGCGGCGGAGCACTTTGATAACCCAGTCATAGTCGGCCGAGAATCGGTAGCGGAGGTCATAGTCGGGGGCGAGGTCGCGGCGCACGGCCATGGCTTGGTGGCAGACGGTCATGCCGTCGAGGAATGAGCGGAATGAGAGGTCGGCAGGGGCGGTGAGGTGTCGGGGGCCGATTACGTGGCGGTCGGAGTCGACGAGCATTGTCTGGCCGTAGACAATTCCGGGCATTTCGGGGGCGGAGAGGATGGCGTTGGCGTAGGTTTGGAGGGTGGCGGTGGAGGGGAAGGAGTCGCCGGCGTTGAGGAAGATAACGTATTGGCCCTGAGCGGCATGGAGGCCGCGATTCATGGCGTCATAGAGTCCGCGGTCGGGGCGGGAGATGATGGTTTTATTAGGGATGGGGGCTTGGGCGGCTAAGGCGAGGGTGGAGTCAGTGGAAGCGCCGTCGATCAGCAGGAATTCGAAGTCGGAAAATTGCTGGGCGGCGACGCTGGCCAAGGTTGTCGGCAGCTCAGAGGCCGCATTGTAAGTAATTGTTATTATGGAAAATAACATTAGCGGATGCGGTCGGCGCTCTTGAGGAGGTTTTCGTCAGAGCGGATGGCGTTGCGGGCCAAGACGTCGAAAATGCCGCTGGCACCCATGAGTAGGGGGGCGCAGAGTTGGATGACCCCGTCGGAGCCGGCGCCTAAGTAGTTGAGCGACACTACATAACCTAAGGCGAAGATGACCATGAAGGCACTCACGGCACACATGAGTTTCTGACGCCGCAGGTTGCGATACATGAAGATGGCCAGGAGCGGGAGCAGCGTGGCGAGCCCGGCGAGGACACCGAGGAAGACGTTGGTATAGGGGAAGAGGTCAATGGAGTTTGCCTCAAAGTGAATCCAGGGGAAGAACCAGGAGGTCAGGGCGGCGGCGAAGGCCACGAGGAGATAAACGGATTGAATGCGCTGAATTTGCATAAGTTACGTGGTGAGGGGGTGGGTGTTATTTGATTGCGTTGAAGAATTCCTGGCGGAGGTTGAGGTCGGTTTCGAAGACTCCGAGATAGTCCACGGTGGTCGTTGCGGCGTCTTGTTTTTCCACTCCGCGCATTTTCATGCAGAGGTGTTCGGCGGTGCAGCAGACTATGGCGCCCTTTGCGGGGAGGGTCTCGAAGATTTCGCGGCACACCTGGGCCGTGAGGCGTTCCTGGACCTGCAGGCGGCGGGCGTAGGCATCGACCACGCGGGCCACTTTGCTCAGTCCAACCATCGTTCCGTCAGGGATATAGCCCACGGACATGCGTCCGAAAAACGGGGCGATGTGGTGTTCACACTGGGAGTAGAATTCAATGTCTTTGACGATGACCATTCGGGAGCCGTTGTAGTCAAAAATAGCCTGCGAGACGAGCTCGGAGGGGTTTGTGCGATAGCCCGAGGTGGCATACCACATGGCTTTTGCGGCACGCATGGGGGTTTTGCGGAGGCCTTCGCGGGTGGGGTCTTCGCCGATGAGTCGGAGTATCGCTTCATAGTGGGCCGCGATTTGGGCCACTTTTTCTTCGTCGTATTGCTTAATTTCCATTTTT
>CAZLMV010000270.1:0-2045 GCA_964560625.1 uncultured Bacteroides sp.
AGATAATGCGCGTCGCCGTCGATTCTGACCAGGGTGTTGTTCGAGCCGAGGTGTTCGACTCTGATTCCGTCAGCCGGGTCGGCCGAAGCCAAGCATGCCAGCGGAATGGCGGCTAAGGCTGCCGTTAGTTTTAAAGATTTTTTCATATGTCGGTATTTTAGATTTCGGATGCAAATCTACGACATTATAATATATAACGCTATGAAAAATTGGGCAAACAGTAGCAGAAATGGTGCATTGCACAAAATATCATAGTAAAAACGCTGATTCTTATAATTTTGTCACTATCTTTGCAGTGCCTTAACATATTAGACCATGAAAAAGTTTTATCTGTGTGTAATAATAGCGTTGATGATTCTTCCGGCGATAGGGTGTCGGGAGGAGAAGCAATATCGCATCGGCATTTCGCAATGTAGCGAGGACGACTGGCGCCGGCGGATGAACGAGGAGATTTATCGAGAAATCATGTTTCATCCGGAGGCGGAGGTGGAGATTCGCTCGGCCGACGACAATAATGAAAAGCAGATTGCCGACATCCGCTACTTTGCCGACAATGACTTTGACATCATCATCGCCGCGCCCAACGAGGCCGACGCCATTACGCCTATTATTAAAGAGGTGTATGAGTCGGGCACGCCGGTCATCGTGTTTGACCGCGACATTAACGGCGATTCCTACACCTCATACCAGGGAGTGGACAATTACGGCATAGGCAAGTCGGCGGCCCAATACGCCTATAATCTGATAGGCCACGGGGGTAAAGTCTTGGAAATCTACGGCTTGGCGGGGTCCACTCCGGCCATTCAGCGCCATCAGGGCTTTAACGACGAGGCGGCTCGGAGCGGGTTGGACGTGGTCGCTTCGGCCCATGGCAACTGGAATTATGAGGATGCGGCGATGGTTGCGGACTCGTTGCTGACGCTTCACCCGGACGTGGATTTGATTTATGCCCACAATGACCGCATGGCCATCAGCGCCTCGGAAGTGGCGCAGAAAAAGGGCTTGGACGTCAAGGTGATAGGCATCGACGCGGCGCCGGAAATCGGCATCAAGGCCGTGGCCGACGGGACGATTGACGCCACATTTCTCTATCCGGCCGAAGGTTACAGACTGATACGCACGGCATTAGCCATCTTGGAAGGGAAGCCCTATGAGCGGGAGACGATTTTGCCGGTGCTCTCGGCCGTGGATAAAACAAACGCCGACATTCTGCTCCGTCAAAATGAGTCGTTGGCCGAGGAGACAGCCAAAATCAAACTCCTTAAGGGTCAGGTAGATGACTATTGGAATCAACACTCGGCGCAGACGTCGCTTTTCTATGCGGCGATAGTGATTGTGGTGCTCCTTTTCGGCTTTCTGTTTATGGTTTTGAGGGCTTTTTGGCTCCATAAGCGTCATCAGAAAGACTTAGTGGAGCAAAATCGGCTCTTGGCGCAGCAGCGCGACACCGAAAAGAAGCTGAACGAGCAGCTCAACGCCGCCACTCAGTCGAAGTTGATGTTTTTCACCAACGTTTCCCACGACCTGCGCACGCCGCTCACTCTGATTGCCGAGCCGGTGGAGCAACTTGAAATGGCCGACTATCTCACGCCCCAGCATAAGGCCCTGATTAAGATTGCGAGCAAGAACGTCAAGATCCTGCGCCGCCTGATCAACCAGATTCTCGACTTCCGGAAATATGAAAGCGGCAAATTGGCGGTGAATCTCAGCGAGGTGCACTTTTCCGAGCTGATGCGCGACTGGACGGAATCGTTCGCGGCGATAGCCCGCAAGAGGGACATAAAGCTGACGGTCGACATCTTGGTTGAATCGGCGGTGACGCTTGCCGTCGACGTGGAAAAGATTGAGCGCGTGTTCTTTAACCTGATGTCAAACGCCTTTAAATATACGGCAGACAACGGGAAGATTCACTTGGTTTGCACCATTGCGGACTCGAACCTCGTCTTCTCGGTTGAAGACACGGGCCAGGGCATTGCCGTGGAGGACCTTGGCAATATCTTTGACCGCTTCTATCAGGTGGATAAAATTCATCCTAACGGCTCGGG
>CAZLMV010000271.1:0-2040 GCA_964560625.1 uncultured Bacteroides sp.
AGGAAGGAATACATGTTGTGGCTGGCGCGATTGGCGGTATACCAGAAATCCTCGGTGGTGTCAGGGGTGTAGAGTTCGTCGCCAAGATAGTTGAAGAAGCCGTTGAGCTTACCGCCTTCAATGTGGACTTTGACGTCGGGGAACTCGGTTACCTTATACTGTGAGGGGTGGCGACGGCCGTCGGCCTGATAGCCCGTCACGGTGTTGACCGTGTAGTAAATGAAGTGGTGTGCTAAGTCCGAAGAACCGGGCACGACGTTGAGGCCATTGTGGAGCTCGACGCCGGAGGTGTAGTCATTCCACATGCCGTAGCCCGTGGCACCGTTGATGTACATGGTGCAGCCTTCGTCGGGCAGACCTTCCACCATGACGTAAAGCATTGAGCCATCGTCAGAAACGATACCGGTGGGGTTGTTCATGTTCGTGTAGCACTGAATGCCGCAGAGTTCGGCGGCTTCGGCGCCCGGCGAGAAGGGCTCGATCATCTGCACGCGATATTTTTTAGCGTGATCGCTATCCCAGCCAAGTTCGGCATTGTCGGGGTTTGCTTCGGCCCAGTTGCCGGACTTAACCTTGAGCACGGCGCTCTGAAGGCCGGCCGGAAGAGCCTTGAAATCAGCGTTTTCCTTCACCTGGGCTTCGGTCATGGCTGCAAACGTAGAGTTCAGAGTGGTGCAAGCCTTGTCGGTGAAGATTTTGTTCAGGAGCTCCTGATATTTGCCCTCGTTTTTCTGCTCGCCAAGGAGGCTTTCGGCGGCAGCGAGCTTGGCGGCAATTTCAGAGTCGGTGAGGTCCACGGCGGTGAAGTCCCAGCGAGTGGCGGGAGCCGAGGTGTTCCAACCCACGACGTTGCTTTGGCCGTCGCAGTGGGCATAACCGTGGTCGTCCGTATTATTCACGGCAGCAATCACATAAGCGCCGGAATTGGCGGTCACTTTCATGTGGGTGTTCTTGGCGGTGCAGTTCACGGCCATGCCCCACTTGGCGCTGCGCGAATTAGAGCTGCGCATGTAGGTGCCCACACCGAGGTTGCGGAAGGTCAAAGTGCCCGCAGAAGCACCCTCTTCGGCAAGCCACAGCTGGGAATCCTTATTTGTGTTGTTGGTCGAACAAACCACGTCGCCATTCGGGCCCGGCGCGGTCATGACCATGTTTGCATAACCCTTATTGACAATGCGATAGACCTTGCCGGCCTCGGGGGCTGCGGCGTAGGCGCTCAGCGCTGCCAATCCAAGAGTTAGAGTTGCAAAAAGCTTGGAAAGTAGGCTTTTTTTCATGATAATGGATTGAGTGTTATTTGATTGATTTTTTATTTTTTGAGCATAATTTAGCACGCAAATATAACACTTTTTTTCAAAACCAACAAAAAATCCCCAAAATTTTTCCCCATAACGCCAGAGTAGCCATAGTTCTGCATCGAAATTTTTAGACCAGGGGCCCAGAGCCCCAGGGAAGGCCGCCCCCTGGGGCTCTGGGCCCCCGGTCTAAAAACTATACCCGCAAAGCCATGGATGCTATAGGGCGCATGGCGCATAAATTTGGAAGGGCGGAGCAAAAAATCAGCGGGGAGTGGCTTCGCAGTCACTCCTCGTCAAATAATAAACCAATCATTATCACATTTCTTTCACAATGAAAAAAGTCATTCTGTGTGCTTTTCGCAATTAAAACACCCCCCGCCCCCAAAAAGTTCACCACCCCGCAAAAATTTTCAGCCCAGAGTCCCACAGTTCCATGGGAACCAAAGCCCCTAAGGCTCCGGTCAGATAACCGGGGACGGCATGCGCCCCCGCCTGCCGATGGCGCGCTGAGCGCCATGCTTTAGCCGGTGAGGGTTTTGTCGCCGCCGGGCACCCGAGGGCAGGTGCTTCCCCAGTCATTTTGCCGACAACCACCCGCGCCATGAGCGCAAAAAAATCCCGGAGGGATTTCATTTGCGAAGCCCCCAGTTGCCCGCCGCAGGCGTCAACTGGGGGTCTACGCGGCCCCCCCCCACAATTCAACCCGGGACGGGTTGCACGGCCGCGGCGTCATTGGAGGTCG
>CAZLMV010000272.1:0-2037 GCA_964560625.1 uncultured Bacteroides sp.
ATACTGAGACGGATGAAGTGGTCAAATCCTTTGACATCAGCGGCATACAGACCGTGGCTCAATCCCTCGACGGACGAGTGTGGATCGGATGCGCCAAAACGCTCCAACCCATTGACCCTGAGACCCTTGAGTTAGGCGACATCTTCAACATCTCCGTCGGCTCCATTGGCTGCTCCTCCAGCTCCTGGCGCCCGGGAAATCTCCGAGCCTCCACCCGCACCAACACCCTCTTTTGGAGCACCGGAAACTACAATGGCTCTAATGGCGACCTGATCCGCTGGGACATCGACAAAGTCGTTGATCCATCGACAATTACGGAGAAACTCTACACCCACGGCAGCGTGGCCGGTGCGGCCTACTCAACCGGCTATGGCACACCCAATTACGACTCTCGCACCGACACCTGGGTCTACTGCTCAACCGCCGGATTCGGCGCCAACGCCATGCTCAACCGCATCCACTTCGTCGACGCCACTACCGGCGAACTCAAACACACCATCGAACTCGACAAATATTTCTGGTTCCCGTCTATGGCCCTGATGCCCGACAAATTCGCTCCGGAAATCGACTTTGACGACATCGTCCTCCCGAAAATTGACGCCTGTGACGAAGAATATTCCTATGACCTGAGCTCCAAGGTCACTGACGCCGACTCTCACCCCGCAAACATCAATCTCTCCATTCCGGCCATCGCCACGGTTGACGAGTCTACCCCTGTCGCCGAGGCAAAAATCGAAGGCAAACGCCTGACAATCCGCCCGTTAAGTAACGGCACACACTCCTTTACCCTCATGGCCGAATCCAATGGCCTGACCGCCGCGAAAAACGTCAACGTCACCATCGGCGACGGCACCACCGGAGTGGAATCTACCATCGCCCGCGGCACGGTTTACTGCAACGGCCAATTCATCGCTTTCCGCGACTTAGAGGGCGTCACATTCTCCATCTATAACGTTGGCGGACAATTAGTTGACACAGTCACCCTCACGGATAATACCACGGTCATCACCCCCTCCTTGGCCCCGGGATTCTACATCCTTCGCGGCTCAAACGGCATGACCATGAAAATCAAAATCAACCGCTAAATGAAGACACTCTTTTCATCAATCGCCGTCCTCATGGCGGCTATGGGGCAACCCATAGCTGCCGCGGGGGCGGAATTTTCCGAGGGGATAATCTGGGTAAATGAAGATTGGTATGGCCATCAGAATTCCACGGTAAATTACCTCATTCCCGACGACCCGGAGGGGAATTTTTGGCGCTATCGCGTAATCCAAACGGAAAATCCGGGCATGGAACTCGGATGCACAAACCAGCACGGTGCCCTCTGGCACGGGCGACTCTATCTCATTGCTAAACAGGCAAAAGACCCGGGCGCGAGCATCGAGGGCGGCAGAATCACCGTGGCCGACGCGCGAACCATGAAAATCATTCATCAGCAGACACTTATCGACCCTTCCGGCGCCCAATGCGACGGCCGCGCCTTCCTCGGGATTGACGAACACAAAGGCTACATCTCGTCGAGCAACGGAGTGTGGGTCTACAATCTTGATTCATTTGAAGTTACAGGGCAAGTCGCAGGCTCGGCTAATCCCAATGCCGGCGACTCTGACCGACCGAATACCGACCCCACCGGCGCGCTCTATCATGGCCAGTCGGGCACCATGGTCCTCGCCGAGGGTAAAGTCTTTGCGGCGCATCAGCAATTTGGTGTCTTAGTCATTGACCCTGAACAAGATAAGGTCATTGAAACTATCAGCATGGACATAGTGCAACCCGGCGCGGGAATCGGCTCCATAGTCAAGTCAAAAGACGGGATGCTCTGGCTCTCCGTGGCGAAAAATACGCAGGGCACCGGTGCCACGCTCCCTTACGTCATGCGCCTCGACCCGTATTCGCTTGACTATGAAGTAATTCCGACAGCCGAGGGAATGTATCCCCCACCCAATTCATGGTATGCCTGGACTCCGGATGCCTTCGTAGCCTCCTCGGTGCAAAACTGCCTCTACTGGAAAGGCGGCGCAAACCGCTGGTTTA
>CAZLMV010000273.1:0-2017 GCA_964560625.1 uncultured Bacteroides sp.
CTGAACTCAAAGCCCTGATTCGCGCAAATACTGACGCTGACGCCCTTTCTACGGCTCTCTATCTCCAAAAAGAGAAAGAATATTTCCTATATAAGGAGCAAGTCAGGAGGCGCACACTCGTTTTTTGCCTTATTCTTTTATCCGTCTTTGCTGCAAGTATTTTTGCCTGGATGCGCCAAAGAATTAGGATCCAACGACTAAGAAATGAGGCGCTTATCGCCGAAGCATCCGCCTTGCGAGTCGATAGGGCAGACATGACTAAGATGCAAACTAAGTTACAAGAACTTCTTGGCGAGCGCTTTGCATTGATTGATTCACTATGTCAAACCTACTATGAAAAGCAAGGGATCAAACTCGAGCGCCAAGCCATAGTTGACCAAGTTAAGGCAGAAATTGATGCTGCGCGCAAAGAATCCCTCCCGCAAATGGAGCGCGCCGTGAATGATTGCCATGATGGGGTGCTGACTCGTGTTCGCGAGTGTTTTCCGGAGATTAAGCCGGAGGATTATCGCCTGTTGGTTTACTTGGCGTGCGGACTTTCCACTCGTTCCATTAGTCTGCTTTTGGGTGAGTCAGTTGAGGTGGTCTATAAGCGAAAATCGCGTCTCAAATCGCGTCTTAAGGCTCGTATGGGCGCGGATTTTGCTCAGATTGAGTCCGTTTTTTGACCCTGTCAGGTTTTTCTGATTCCTACTGCTTTAATTTGTTGATAATTAGTTTGTTGTAATTTCGTTGGTCAGATTAAATTTTTGGTAAATCCCGCTTATGTGCGTAATTTTGCATCAAAAAATTACAATCATATGCACCCACTTAAATTCATCCTGCCCTTGGCTCTGTTTTGCGGCCAATTATGCGCTCAAGAACCCTCGGACGAGCTCTCCCGACAGCTTCAAGAGGTAGTTGTCACCGCCAATCAGCCTGCCACAAAGTTGGTCGGCTCAACTCTCGTTTCAACCATTTCCGGATCAAGTCTCGCCGATTTAGGCACTGCAATCGATGTCCTCGGCCAATTGCCAATGATTAAGGTCGATGACGACGCAGTAACCGTCATAGGCAAGTCAAACGTCGAAATCTACATTGACGGGCGCCCTATGCGCGACGATTTCGAGCTTCGGCAAATTCTCTCATCAAATTTGCAAACCGTTGAGTTACTGATGGCTCCGGGCGCGGCTTATGAGAGTACCACCGGGGCCGTAATAAAAATTACCACCCGTCCAAACCGCATTGCAGGGCTCTCGCTGACTGATCAGCTGCAGGTTAAGCGCCGCCGCATGTGGTCAGCCATGGAGATGCTCAGCTTTAATTACAGGCTTAAAAGCTGGGAATTTTTCCTCAGCGGCACTTATAACCACGACAAAAACGTCAACAAAGGCACCACAACTAACTCGCTGATCTATAATGATAAACCGACCATTGTCGGCAGCAGTCAGCATAATTTGAGCACTACTAACGTAGGCGTTGTGAAGGCGGGATTCAATTTCTCCCGCTCCGGTCAGTCATTTGGCGCATATTATCGCTACAATCCCGAGAAGGGGGCGTTTAGCAATACCGGCGCCGAGTGGATTGACGCTAACCCGCGCGTTAATCGCTTGATAGACAAGCGGATTCACGGCCATAGCCACTTGGTTTCGGCCTATTATGAAAACACCTTTGCCGACAAGTATTTGCTGCATTTTGACGGCGATTTCCGTCAATCCCGCCATCGCGACGGCGTCGCAACCACTTATCCCACAGGAGAATATGAAGCCGTAAACTCTATTGACCGACGAACTTCCACGCTCTGGGCCGGCAAGTTATATGTGAATTTCCCCCTCTGGCAGGGAGATTTCACTGCCGGAACGCAAGATAGCTACACGCGCTCGACGCTTGATTTCAGGATGTTAAATCCCGAAATTGACCAATATATTCCCTCTACGGAGACCGATGCGCGTCAAACTTCGGCGGCGCTTTTTGCCTCCTGGACTCGCAATTTCGGCAAATTTTCCCTCTCCGTTGGCGCCCGATATGAGTTTGTTGA
>CAZLMV010000274.1:0-1907 GCA_964560625.1 uncultured Bacteroides sp.
ACGCCGGTGATGACGCCGGCATATTCTTCGCCGATGCGGGTGCTCATGTATTCCACTTGCTTATACTTGATTGAGGAGCGTTCGGCCTGCACGGCGGTTTGCTCCATCTTGCTGCAGTGTTCACACTCTTCCTCGAGCTTGTCGACGTTGACCGAGCGGCCGCCGTCAAGGTACTTGGCCAAGAGGCGATGGACCAGCATGTCCGGATATCGGCGAATGGGCGAGGTGAAGTGGGTATAATAATCGAAGCAGAGGCCATAGTGGCCGATGTTGTTGACGGAGTAGACGGCCTTGGCCATGCAGCGCACGGCAAGGGTGGAGAGGAGGTTTTCTTCGCCGCGGCCATGGACCTCAGTGAGCATCTTATTGATGGAGCGATTGATGTCGCGCGCGGTGCCTTGGGTCTTGATTTTGTAGCCGAAAGTGGCAGCGAGCGAGGCAAGGTCGGCGAGTTTCACGGGGTCCGGTTTGTCGTGGATACGGTAAACGAACGCTTTGGCCTTCTTGCGGAGGCCGGGATCGCCGATGGTCTTGGCCACGGTGCGGTTAGCAAGCAGCATCAGCTCTTCGACGAGCTTATTGGCCTCTTTTGACACCTTATAATATACGCCTAAGGGGGTGCCGTCGGGCGCGATGTCGAATTTCACCTCCGCGCGGTCAAACTCCATGGCGCCTTTTCTGAGACGCTCGGCGCGCAGGGCTTGGGCGATGGTGTTGAGGGTCAGCAGGGCGTCGGCATGGTCGCCTTGGCCGGTTTCAATGACTTCCTGGGCCTCTTCGTAGGTGAATCGGCGGTCAGAGAGAATCACTGTCTTGGCGATGCGTTCCTTGTAGACTTTGCCTTCGGCGTCCATTTCGAAGATGCAGCTGAAGGTGAGTTTTTCTTCGTTGGGGCGCAGTGAGCAGACACCGTTGCTGAGGTGCTCGGGGAGCATAGGCACGACGCGGTCAACGAGATAGACCGAGGTGGCGCGCTTATAGGCTTCGCGGTCCAGGGCCGTCTCGGGGCGGACGTAGTGGGTCACGTCGGCAATGTGGACGCCCACTTCAAAGCGTCCGTTGGGGAGCTTGCGGAAGGAGATGGCATCGTCAAAGTCCTTGGCGTCTTTGGGGTCGATGGTGAAGGTGAGCACTCCGCGCATGTCTTCGCGGCGGCTGATTTCCTCGGGGGTGATTCCGTCGGTGATTTTGCGTGCGGCGCGCTCAATTTGTTCGGGATAATGGTAAGGGAGGCCATATTCGGCAAGAATGGCGTGGATTTCGGTGTTGTTTTCGCCTTCTTTGCCTAACACGTCAAGGACCTCACCTTGGGGCATGTTGGCGTGTTCGGGCCAGTTGGTAATGCGCACCAAGGCCTTGTCGCCGGTCTTGCCGCCTTTGAGTTTGTTTTTGGGAATAAAAATGTCGGTGGCTAAGAATTTTGAATCGGTAACCAACAGTGCGTAAGCGCGTTCTACCCGCAGCACGCCGATGAATTTGGCATCGGCCTTCTCGATGATTTCCACCACCTCGGCCTCGGGTTCGGAGCCGCGGCGCCCGGCGGCCACGGAGATTTTGACCTTGTCGCCATTGAGGGCATGCATGGAGTTTGCTTCGGCCACGAAGATGCTTTCGCCGTCGTTGTCGGTCACCACATGGTTTTTGCCGTTGGAGCGGCGCACGAAGGTTCCGCTCATGAAGTTGGAGCGCGAGGGCACTTTGAACTTGCCGGGAGTCACTTCGATGAGTTCGCCGGTTTCGCTGAGCTCCATCAGTCGCAGGGCCACCATGCGCTGGCGGGCGGGAGTCTGCGCGCCAATGGCGGCCGACACCTGCTTATAGTTAAAAGTGTTGTTTTTTTGCTGCTTTATATACTCGGCTACTTGCTTGTTGATTTTCACTTGGTTACGATTCATAGTCAAAACATT
>CAZLMV010000275.1:0-1905 GCA_964560625.1 uncultured Bacteroides sp.
CCCGGCGGCGAGCTGATTCGCGAAATCGAGCTCCCCGGCCTCGGCTCCGTGGGCTTCTCCACTAATGACGAGACCCCCGAGGTTTACTATGCCTTCACCTCCTTCACTTCGCCCAGCAATCATTACTCTTATGACCAGCAGACGGGCAAGTCCGAACTGATCCATGCCACTGAGGTTAAGGGCTTTAACCCCGAGGATTACGTGACCGAGCAAGTGTTCTGCACCTCTTCTGACGGCACCAAGGTCCCCATGTTTATCACCTACAAGAAAGGCATCGAGCTCAACGGCCAGAACCCCACGCTCCTGTATGGCTACGGCGGCTTCTCCGTGTCGCTCAACCCCGGATTCAGCCCCATGCGCTTAGTCTGGCTCGAAAATGGCGGCGTCTACGTCAGCGTTAACCTTCGCGGCGGCTCCGAATATGGCGAAGAATGGCATAAGGCCGGCACTAAGATGCAGAAACTCAACGTGTTTAACGACTTCATCGCCGCCGCTGAGTATCTGATTCAAAACAAATGGACATCGCCTGACAAGCTCACCATCATGGGCGGCAGCAACGGCGGCCTCCTCGTTGGCGCTGTGACTAACATGCGCCCCGACCTCTTCGCCGTGGCCATCCCTCAGGTTGGCGTCATGGACATGATGCGCTACCATAAATTCACCATCGGCTGGAACTGGGCCAGCGACTACGGCACCAGCGACGATTCCCCCGAAATGGCCAAGTATCTGCTTGATTACTCGCCCATTCACAACATCAAAGATGACGGCACTCCTTACCCGGCAATCCTCATTACCACGGCCGACCACGACGACCGTGTAGTCCCCGCCCACTCCTTCAAATATGCCGCCACTCTCCAGGCTTCCAATACCGGCGACAAGCCCAAGCTCATCCGCATCGAAAGCAACGCCGGACATGGCGCCGGCAAGCCCCTGAGCAAGAGCCTCGACGAATACGCTGAAATCTACTCATTTATCTTCTATAACCTCGGAGTAGAGCCTAAATGAGACTGACCCTTTTTGCCGCCGCAGCCCTGACCCTTATGGCGTTGACCGGCTGTCAGACCGGCGTGGAAAGCACTCCGCGCATCACTGACAAGCAGGTCAGCCGCCATGTGGGCTCGGCATCGGCTGAAACCATGCTGCTGAGCACCATTCAGGGGCAACCGCCCTCTGAATGGCGCCCCGGCAAGGTTTTTACCCTCGCCGACGGCAAATACTCTGTGGCTTACACCCCCTCATCCATCTCCGCCGAGCTCCTGCCCGGCGACACTCTCCGCTTTCAGTCACTCGAACCCGCCACCACCATCACCGGCGCCCGAATGACTGACTTCCACTTTCTCACTCCCCGCAATCAAACCGTCACCTACCGCATGGAGACCCCTCCCGAGCGCCTTGGCCAGTCCGCCACTCTTCCTTTTTTGGTCGAGGCCACAGTAGTTGACTCCGTGCGCACCCTCCTCAAAGGGCGCAAGCTCTGGACTCTGACCCTCCAGCGCTATAACCTTGACGGACAATCCATTGGCGGACGCAAATTCCAACCCGTAGAGATTACCGACGTCCGCGCTGGTCGCGGCGAATACCCCGTAGAAATCATCATGGGCGACGAAATGCTCTACCTCACCGTAGACCCCGCAAGCCGCGTCAACCGCCGCTTCTCCACGCTCTTCTCCCTCACCGACCCTCGCCGCAACTACCGCCACATCACCGACAAAACCTGGGCCCTCATCTGCCGCGGCCAAGTCGCCAACGGCATGACCATGGAAGAATGTCGCCTCGCCCTCGGCACTCCCCGCGAAGTCGAACGCGACGCCACCTACAGCGCCCTCATCGAACGCTGGACCTACGAAAACGGCATCTACCTCCAATTCCAAGACGCCATCCTAACCTCCTTCCGCCACTAACCAA
>CAZLMV010000276.1:0-1903 GCA_964560625.1 uncultured Bacteroides sp.
GGGCCGAAACGGGGGTCGGGCCTTCCATAGCGTCGGGGAGCCAGATGTGGAGCGGAAGCATGGCTGACTTACCCATGCCGCCGGTGAAGATCAGCACTAAGGCCACGGTGAGCAGCGAGCAGCCCATGAAGGTTGCGCCACCAAACTGCGCCAAGACGTTGGTGGGGCCGCCAACGAGGTCATTGACCGCAGAGCCGTTGGCCAGCGTGGAGCCGGTGAGTTCGGTGAAGTTGAAAGTGCCGGTATAATAGCTGAGAATCAGGATGCCGATGAGGAAGCCGAGGTCAGCAAAGCGAGTGACGATAAACGCTTTTTTGGATGCAGACACGGCCGAGGGGCGCTGATAATAGAAACCGATAAGCAGATAAGAGGACGCGCCCACGAGCTCCCAGAAGATGTACATCTGGAAGATGTTGGTGGCCACGACCAGGCCGAGCATTGAGAAGCTGAAGAGCTGCAGGAATGCGTAATAGCGCTGGAAGCCTTTTTCGCCCTCCATGTAGCCCAGCGAATAGAGGTGGACGCAGAAGCTGATCGTGGTGATCACGACGAGCATCAAGGCCGAGATGGGGTCAAGGAGGAAGCCGATGCGGATGGTCAAGTCTTTATAGAAGTTGAGCCAATCCTGGTTAAAGACTACGTATTGCAGGCGCTCGCCATCGAGGGTGAACTCCGGGGCGCCGCTAAAGAAGTAGGTAATGGCGGTAATGTAAGCGAGCACCATCACCGTGCCGATGCTGAGGATTCCATACCATCCGGCAGCTTTATGGCTCATCTTCGGGCCGAGCAAGCCGAGCACTAAGAAGCCTAACAGCGGCAAGCACAGAATAAGAATGGGAATTAAGGGTTCCATATTTCAGAGTGAACTGGGGGATTTATCCTTTAAGTTGATTAGCCTCGTCGGTCTCCACTTTCTTGGTGACGCGATAGAGATTGATAATGATAGCGATTGCGAGGGCAGTTTCGGCGGCTGCAATAGCGATGGCGAAGAGGGTGAAAATCATGCCTTCCTGCGATTCGGGGAAGAGATAGCGGTTGATGACGGCAAAGTTGATGTCAACGGCGTTAAGCATGAGTTCCAGCGAGATGAGCATGGCGATCATGTTTTTGCGGGTGAGGAAGCCGTAGATTCCGCAGCAGAACATGACCAGACTCGGCACTAAATAATATAACAGAGTGATTTCCATTGCTGAAAGAGGGGTAATGAATGTTAACGTTTACGGGCCACGGTCACAGCGCCGATGATGCACGCGAGCAGGAGCACGGAGATAGCCTCAAAGGGGAGCAGATAGCCGCCATGGCCGGAGGCGAGCATAGCTTCGCCGAGGTTTTTCATGGTGTAATCAGCCATTTCGGGTTTGGGAGCGGCGAGCTGGGCGCAGCGGCTCAGCAGGGCCCAGCCGGTTACTCCGGCGGTGCAGACGGCGGCAAGGATGCCCCACCACACGCGACGATTGGCCAATTTTTCGCTATTGCTGCCGGGGGAGGTGGTCAGCAGGATTGAGAACACGAAGAGCACGACGATGCCGCCGGCATAAACTGCAATCTGGACGCCGCCCAAGAATTCATAGTCCATCATGAAATAGATTACGGCAGCGCCAAAGAGGGTGAAGAGCAGATAGGTTGCGGAGCGCAGGATTTTGCGCGTGGTCACCGTCAGGATTGAGCAGATGATGATGGCCAAAGCCACGATCGTATACAGTATTTCCATAACTTACTTAGAATTTTCGGCGGTAGAATCGTTATTTTCGGGAGCCTTCGGAGCCTCTGCAGCCGGAGCCTCTGCCTTGGGGGCCTCTGCGGGTGCCTCAGCCTTTGCGGGGGCAGCAGGGGTCTCAGCCTTAGCAGGAGCGGCTGCGGGAGCCTCAGGCTTTGCGGGGGCGGGAGCGGGGACGGGGTCCGG
>CAZLMV010000277.1:0-1877 GCA_964560625.1 uncultured Bacteroides sp.
ACCTCGTGGGCAATCACGTAGGCATAGGCGAAATCGCCGTCGGCCCCGATTTGCTGCTTCATCTCCTTGAAGAAGTCGAGGTCAATGTAAACTGTCTGATCAGCAGAGCAATAGAACGGGCCGGTTTGCGACGTGGCGTTGCCGCAACCGGAGGAGACGGCGCCGGAGAAAAGCACCATCTTGGGACATTCATACTCGCCCCAGCCTTGGCGGCGAAATTCGGCGGTCCAGACGTCTTCGGTGCCGGCAAGCACCTGAGAGGCAAACTCCGCAAGGCGCTCATCTTCAGCGTCGGGCACATAATTTTCGTCGGCATAAGTGGGCTGGGTGAGGCCCGAAAGCTGGCCGGAATTGGCAAGGTTGCCGATCACGTCGCCGATGCCGCCTCCCGAAAGCAGGGTCATGATAACCACGGCAATCACGCCGACAATGCCGCCGCCGATCACTTTGCCGGTGCCGCCGCGCAGTCCGCGGCGATCATCTACGTTGCCGCTGGTGCGGCGTCCTGACATTTTCATTTCACTAAGGCTTTGAGGATTTCATAAAATTCGGGGTCCTCGCCGACGGTGCAGTTCACGATGTAGCCGTCAGGGTTGATGATGAATTTCGTCGGGAAACCCTGTACGCCATAGATGCTTACGAGGGATTTCGCGCGGTCCGTGTCTGGGTCTTCCCAGAGGTTAATCCAGGGTAAGTCGTACTTTTTCAGGGCGTTGAGCCAGGTTTCTTTGCTGTCGCGGAAAGCGATGCCGACGAATTTCACTTTGGGGCTGAGGGCGGCGTAATTTTCCTTCATCTGAGGGATGCCTTTGATGCACCATCCGCACCATGAGCCCCAGAAGTCGAGCACCACCCATGAGCCGCGTAAAGAGCTGAGTGACACCATCTTGCCCTGGGCGTCAGGGAGGGTGAAATTAGGGGCTTTTTGCACTTGAGCATTGGCGCCGAGCGCGGCGATGACGGTCAACATGACCGCGAGAAGGATTTTCTTCATAACTATCAGGTAATTAGTGGGTTAATAAATCAAGGGGATAATTGCTTTTTGGGAGAGGGGGCCGAATTCGCGCTGGTAGCGGCCATTGATTTTGCGTGCGCGCGGCGCGAGATTGGCGAAGGTCCAGAGGGCGAACACGGCGCCGGCCCACGACCAGGTCAGCACGGCAAAGCCTACCCACTCCATGAATTCGCCAAGATAGTTGGCCGAAGTCACGTAGCGGAACATGCCGCCGCGGGGGAGGTAATGGCGGGTGTCGCCGGGTTTGCGCAGATTGCGGATAATGCTGTCACTCTGGATGTTAGTGAACATGCCCCAGAGGAAAATCAGCGTGCCTAAGATGAACTGCCAACTGCCGAGCCACGACGCCGGATAGCGCTCGGGCGACGACACATAAAAGATCCATCCGCCCTGCATCAGCGCGTTGAGAGTGTTGAACGTGATGCCCATAAGCATCACTGACAGAGGCATTTTGCCGCGCGTCTTAATCAGCAGCGGGAACACGAACGAGCGCTGGAAATAGTGCAGCTGGAAGATGCAGAACATCACTAACGGGGCCACCTCGAAGCGGCGCGACGAGCAGTGCCACAGGATGCACATGACGATGAACACCGGCGCCTCCATCAGCACCCACCCGAGGCGGTTGTTGATCGTGGGGCCCCACTTTTTGGTGTAGGCCACGCCATAGCCGGCCTCGACGAAATTCAGGGCGATGAAGACGATGACTGCCGTGGCGGCCATCACCCAGAGGAAGATGCGGAAGTTTTCCGGCTCAAAGAGGAAGAAATGCTCCATACTGTGTTGGTTAAAAGGGATTTAGGTAGAACAGGCGCTCGGTGGCGCGGGTGGTGGCCGTGTAGAGCCAGCGGTGGAAATCGAGGGT
>CAZLMV010000278.1:0-1875 GCA_964560625.1 uncultured Bacteroides sp.
CGGGGGCATGTCGTGGGTCGACGTGGTGGCCACGCTCTGATAGGGGTAGTTGGCCGGGTTGGCAATGCTGACGCCAAACTCCTTGGGCATGCGCTGCACCTCTAAGGAGAGGATTTGCAGGCGATTGAGCACCGAGGGGACGCAGGCGGGAATCATGCCGAGGTCCTCGGCGCAGGGAAGCATCGTCGTGGCGTTGACCACGGTGGGGAGGTGCTCCAAGCCGTTGTCGCGCCAGAGGTCGTTATGGCGATGATAGAAGAAGTTTTCGTGGAGGCGACCGTAGGCTTGGCGCTGCTCCTCGGAGAGGGTGCGAAACATCTCGGTTTCATAGCCGGCAATGCGCGGATGGAAGCGCCCGGGCTGGTAGGGATCCTCGACGAAGAGGAGGTCGGCAAACCGGGGCAGCAGGTCCGGGCGCCCGGCGGCAAGGGCTGCGCGCTGAGAGGGGTATCCCTCCGTAGAGTGCAGCGGGTGAGCCATTTCCGGCGAAAACTTAAAGCCGAATTGAAGCTCCATTTCCTCGGGCGTCAGGGGCAGGGCGGGGGAGAAATGACCCAAAAGGCCATAGATTTGGTCGGCGGGAATCTCCCAGATGCGGAAAAATCCGAGCACGTGGTCAATGCGGAAAGCGTCGAAATACTCGCCCATTTTCCTCAGGCGTGCGCGCCACCATCCGAAGCCGTCGGCGGCCATGGTCTTCCAATTATAGGTGGGGAAGCCCCAGTTTTGGCCTTCGCGGGCAAAGTCGTCGGGTGGAGCGCCGGCCTGCATGCCGAGGTTGAAGAGCTCGGGGAAGCGCCAGGCGTCGACGCTGTCGGGCGACACGCCGATGGGGATATCGCCCTTGAGGGCTATGCCGCGGCTGCGACAATAGTCGGCGGCTTCGAGGAGCTGGCGGTGGAGGTGATATTGCAGATAGAAATGAAACTGCATGCGGCGGCGCGTGTCGTCCTCATTGAGCAGGCTGATTACGCGTGCCGACGAAAAATGGGAGTCGTCGCCCCATTGGCGGAAGTCAGGGCTCTGATACTTGTCGCGCAGGGTGGAAAACGCCGCATAGGGGATGAGCCATGAGTAATTATCGTCAAGAAAGCGGTAATAATCGCGCAGGGAGAGGGTCTTGTCGCCCTCCTGGTTGAAAATGGCTTGCGCATAGGCAATTTTGGCGGCGATTACGCGCTCATAGTCCACCTCGGGCAGGGCCTGGAGCTCTTGGCGCAGGAGCTCGAAGTTGATGCGCGTGGCCTCGTCGGCGATCTGTCCGAGCTTGTCGAGGCGGAGGTAGAGGGGATGGAGCGCCATGGTGGAATTGGCATTGTAGGGGTAGGAGTCGGTGTGGGTGTGGGTCATCGTCGTGTCGTTGACCGGCAGGATCTGGATGACGCTCATGCCGCGGGCGGCGGCCCAATCGGCCATGAGTTTGAGGTCTTCAAAGTCGCCCACTCCGAAGTCGTCGTCGCTGCGCAGGGAGAACACCGGGATGGCCACCCCGGTGCCGCGCCATTTTTCGCGCCCGCGGAAGTCGAGCTCGCCGGGGAAGGGGAGAGAGCGGTTGGCGCCCTCTTCCCAAATGACCTCGTCGCCGCGACAAATGACGAACTTATATTCCACGCCCTCAGGCAGTTGGTAGGGCACCGTGGCCGTATACAGGGGCAGGGCGCGCGTGGCGTCCATGCGCACGCCCCGACGAGGGTCCCAGTTGCCCAATTCGGCGCAGGAACCGACCACTTTCAGGGTCTCACCGTCGGCGAGACGCGGAGTGACAACTTTAAACAGCATGGCTCGTTAACCGCATTTGCTGGCGCCGCATGATTTGCAGACCAGACATCCTTCTTGATAAACCAACGTGGCCTGCCCGCAGTTGGGACACACCTG
>CAZLMV010000279.1:0-1871 GCA_964560625.1 uncultured Bacteroides sp.
GACACCGTCCCGGTCACCATCACCGACGCCTCCTCCGCAACCCTCATCGGACAATAACGACCCAACCCCTATGGCAACCATACAGATAAAATCAATCGGCCCGATAACGGACACAGGCGTCATTGAGCTGAAAACCATCAACCTTTTTATAGGCAAGCAGAGCACCGGCAAGAGTACTTTGCTGAAAATCTGTAGCCATTGCCGATGGGTTGAAAAGTCGCTCTCCATCCGCAAGCATAAGGGCGACAAGACGAGTCTTTATTACTATACTCACCATTATCGCTTCATCCAGGAGCTGATTAAATTCTATCGGTTTGACCCGAAATTTTTCTCGGCCAAGAGCGAGATCATCTACGTCGGCGACACGTTTCGAATCGAATTCAAGGGCAATCATCAGTCCAACGCCCGCATTGAGCAAATCGCCGACTCGACGCCTTACAACGTCAAACTATGCTTCATCCCCTCAGAAAGAAATCTCCTGTCGGCAATCAAGGGAATAGAATCCTGGTATCGGCCCAACGATTTCGATCTGCTTTTCAACTTCATTTTTGAATGGGACGCGGTCAGGGAATCTTACAGCCCGGCGCGCCCGCTCCCCTTGGTGGTTACGCCCCATATGGAATTCTTTTATGACAAATCCAAAGGGGAGCAAATCAGATTAAAGGATCAGGGGAAGGAATTTTCGCCCTTCTACGCGTCAAGCGGCGTGCAGTCAGCCCTGCCGTTAGAGGTGATGATCAATGCGCTCACCGAAGCCGTAGGGACCAAGGCGAACATGAGCAAGACGGAGCTAATGGAGATTGTCAGCAGCCTCTTAGAGGATGATTCCGACATCAATAAAGTGGTCATGGAAGGGAAGTTGAGCAAAAACCTGATGACTTACTTGGGCGCCGTATTTTTTATTGAAGAGATCGAGCAAAATTTATTCCCGGAAGCGCAGGCCAAGTTGCTTCGCCACGTGGTTTCGGCCATCAAAGCGGCTAATGGGAAGTATCCCGGCGAACACTCCATGTCGCTGCTGACCACCCATAGCCCTTATATTCTGACGGCTCTCAACGTGCTGATGGCCGCCTCCGAGGCTTATGATATTGACCCCGTGGCCACCACCAAGATTGTCCCTGAGGAGTATATTTTGCCCAAGGATAGCATTCGTGCTTACTATTTGACCGAGGAAGGCACCGCCCGGAGCATCATTGACCCGGAGATTTACATGGTCAGCGGACTGAATCTCGACACGGTTTCTGAGACCGTAGAAGATGAATTGGACCGCCTTAACGATATTATCTGTCAATAAGTTATGGCGGAGTCACTTCATTCGGTTCTTTCGGCGGCCTACGAGCCTAAGCTCCCCCTTACGGAGCGCGAAAACCTTTCGTTGCGCGAGGAGAAAACCACTTATCTGCTCAATTTGGGGCGGCGCCGTCCTTGCGTGGCTTATCAGATTGACGGCAATATAATCAAGAGCGGCAACCGGTGTGACTGCCTGATTCTTGCTAAGCAAGAGAGCCGCGAGGAAGCCTGGCAGTCGGTCTTCGTGGAGCTCAAAGGCACCGACGTGATCCACGCGCTGAAACAAATTGACGCCACGCTGGATAATCCCCTGTTTCGCCATCCGACGGTCAAGGAGGTCCACGCGCGAATCGTGGCGAAGTCCTTTCCGGCAAATAAGGCCAACACCGCCTTTGAAAAGGAACGAAGAAATTTCAAAAAGAAGCACAAGAATTGCTCTTTTAAGCAAGTGAAATCTAATCAACCTGACCTAATTGCATAAAAAGAAAAAGTCATGAAAAAATTATCATATTTATTTGTCCTGCTGCTGATTTTGTGTTCGTTTACGGAGCCGCAGAGGCCGGATATGGAGGAGATTCGTC
>CAZLMV010000280.1:0-1835 GCA_964560625.1 uncultured Bacteroides sp.
AAGGCAACGCCATTGGCGGCTTGGCCGTCGGCGAGCCCACGGAGGTGATGTATGAAATGATTGAGGTGGTCAACGAAATTCTCCCCGCCGATCGCCCCCGCTACCTCATGGGCGTCGGAACCCCCGCCAACATCCTCGAAGCCATTGACCGCGGAGTCGACATGATGGACTGCGTCATGCCCACCCGCAATGGCCGCAACGGCATGCTCTTCACCGACCATGGCATCATGAACATGCGCAATAAGAAGTGGGCCAACGACTTTTCGCCCATTCAGGAAGACGGCGCCGCCGAAGTGGACCGCATCTACTCCAAGGCTTACCTGCGCCATCTCTTTATGGCCCAGGAGATCTTAGCCATGCAAATCGCCTCAATCCATAATTTGGCTTTCTATCTGAGCCTCGTCGGCCAGGCCCGCGAGCATATCCTTGCCGGCGACTTTGCCCAATGGAAGGCTTGGAAGGTCCGGGAGGTGACCCGCCGTCTGTGATTCTTGACCGCTACATAACCAAAAAGTTCCTCGGGACTTACTGCTTTGCGTTGGCGCTGATTCTGGCCATCACCGTGATGTTTGACATCAACGAGAAGATGGAAGCCTTTCAGAAAGCGCCGATGAAGGAGATTATTTTCGACTATTTCCTCAATTTTCTCCCTTATTTCGCCAATCAGTTCAGTCCGCTTTTTGTCTTCATCTCGGTCATTTTCTTTACCTCCAAACTCGCCGGAAATTCCGAAATTATTGCCATGCTCTCCACCGGCATGAGCTATCGACGCATGATGCGCCCCTATCTCTTCTCCGCCGCCATCATCGCCGCCGTGACCTTCGTCCTCTCGGCCTACGTAATCCCGCCCGGCAACGTCAAGATGCGCAATTTCATGAACACCTACGTCAAGGACAAACGCATCTCCGCCACCTCCAATGCCCAGCTCAAAATCAGCAAGGACTGCGTGGCTTATTTCGGCGACTTCAACACCCTGAGCAACCGCGGAACCCGCTTCAGCCTCGACAGCTTTGAGGGCACGCGCCTCACCTCGCGCCTCACCGCCGGCTCCGCCGAGTGGCGCGGAGGCTATTCCTGGCGCCTGCGCAACTATGTGGAGCGCAAATTCGGCGACGAACGCGAGGAAATTCGCTCCGGAATGGAGCTCGACACCATCGTCCCCATTCAGCCGCAAGACATTGTCATCTCCACCTCCGACCATGAGGCCATGACCACCCCCGAGCTCGCCCGCTATATCGAGCGCCAGAGCCAGCGTGGCGTCTCCAACGTCCGCCAGTTTGAAATCGAATATCATCGACGCTACGCCGCCTGCGCCGCCGCATTCATCCTGACTATTATCGGCGTCAGTCTCTCCTCCCGAAAGGTCAAAGGCGGCATGGGCGTCAACATCGGCATCGGCCTCGTCCTCAGCTTCACTTACATCCTCTTTATGACTCTGACTCAGACGTTTGCCGTCACCGGCATGACCTCTCCCATGGTGGCCATGTGGATTCCCAATTTTGTTTACGCCATAATCGCGCTGGTGCTCTATCGCCGCGCCTCCCGAATGTAACGATGGCCGACTCCTACCTGACCATCGCCGGCCCCGCCCGCGCCAAATTCACCGAGAAAATGAGCCGCTTCCTCGCCTTCGCCCAGCCCGTGGAGACCGTCGAAGAAGCCAAGGAATTCGTCGCCGGTCTCCAAAAGGAGTATTACGACGCCCGCCATGTCTGCTGGGCCTGGGTCATCGGCCTCGAGACGCCCCATGTCTATTCCAACGACAACGGCGAACCCTCCGGCACCGCCGGCAAACCCATTCTCGGCCAAATCAACTCCCGCCAGCTCCGCAACGT
>CAZLMV010000281.1:0-1831 GCA_964560625.1 uncultured Bacteroides sp.
CGTAGAGGTCAGCGTCGGGTTCGGCGCAAGAGGTGAACTGCCAGAGGGCGGGCACTCCGTCTTCGTCTTTGACTTTGACGATGAGTTTGCCGTCGGCATCGGCAAAGTAGGGTTCAACCATCTTTTTGCCTTCGAAGCCTGACTGGGCGGAGGTCAGAGTGTAATATTTGCCGGCCTCGGGGAGATTGAAGGGTGCGGCTTCATAGGCGGCGGTCAGAGCCTTATAGGTGGAGAAATCTTTGGGGTTATTCTTCACGTCTTCAATGGCTTGGGCCGCTTCGGGGGTCATGGCGTGCTGGCCAATGAGTTCGCTGAAGGTGAAGGAGTCGATGTGTTGCTGAGCAAAGCCGTCATAATCCTCGTCTTCAACCACTGAGGGGATGAAGTGAGAGGCGTCGACGCCGAGGCTCCAGCGCACAATGCCGTCCCAGGTGGCCATGTGAAGGGCGGGGTGGGCGGCGTTGCCGATGCTGAAGGTTACCTGGTCCATGGCCACGTTGTCAACCCATGCCACGGTCCAAGCGCCGGCTTCGGCTTCGTCCTTGACCAGGTCTACGCGCACGCCGTCGGAGTCCGGCAGATGGCCCACATAGGATTCTTCATATTCGTTGAAGATCTTGACGGTGCCGTCGCCATTGTCGATGAGCTGCCAAACGCAGTCAGCGCCGGTGGTCGGGGCCATCTTAGAGTGGTCGCCGGAGTAGACGCCAAGGTAAGATCCGGTGTGGAGCACGTTTTCGAACTTCAGCTGCTTGCCGGCCAAGACGTCTTGCGGGTCAACCCATTCGACGTCTTCCACGCCTTGGAAGGTGCGGAATTCGGCGCAGTTGCCAAACTTCTTGGCGGCGGTAGAGCTGCTGGCGCCGTCAATGACGAAGATCAAGTAGCGGGCCGAGGTGGTCTCGGGGAGCACGGCGAGGTGTTCGCCATGGGTGGTTGCGTCGTTGTAGCGGATGTCAAACGTGCCTTCCATCAAGGGGGTGTGGTCCGCGAACCAGGCTACAGCGTCAGAGTGAGACGCGTCAGCGCAATGCTGCGAGCCGGTGGAGACGGGGATGGAGGTCGGCGCTTCGTCGGTGGCAAAGAGGCGATAGGTGGTCACGTAGCCATTGCCGTTCGTGGCGCCCTGGCGGGGAGTATAGCTGAACGCGGCAATTTCGGGAGCTTCCTCGCCGCGGTCAAAGATGATGTAGTGGGGGAACGTCGAATTGTCGACCACGCCGCTCCAGCTCGTGTGCCAGAAGGTGTTGACATTGTCGTCAATGATATGGTTGAGGCCGCCGTCGTTGCCGGGAGCGGCGTCGATGTTCTGCTGAGAGCAGCCGGTGACTACCCAGCCCGAGCGGTCCTCAGGATTTATGCCGGCAATCGTGTGATGGGTGGCGGCATTTGCGCCGAGCGACGCAGCCAGGAAGGCCGTCAGCGCCAGCGCTTTAGCGTAAATCTGTTTCATGGTGTGAGAGAAATTTAATGGGTTATTATAATGACTGGTGGCCGCTGACGGCTACGGAGCGGTCAATCTTGCTTACCAGGCCTTGAAGCACCTTTCCGGGGCCGATTTCGATGAACTCGGTGCAGCCGTCGGCAATCATGTTCTGGACGGTCTGAGTCCAGCGCACGGGGGCAGTCAGCTGAGCCACGAGGTTAGCCTTGATTTCGGCGGGATCGGTGTGAGGCTTGGCGTCAACGTTCTGATAAATAGGGCAAGAGGGGGTGTGGAACTCGGTGGCCTCGATGGCGGCGGCGAGTTCGGCGCGCGCGGGCTCCATGCAGGGAGAATGGAAGGCGCCACCCACCTTCAGCGGCAGGGCGCGCTTGGCGCCGGCAGCCT
>CAZLMV010000282.1:0-1816 GCA_964560625.1 uncultured Bacteroides sp.
TTTAACTTGGATGAGATGGATTTGCGGGGGTGGTGGGGAATGTGTAAATTTGCGGGTGTTTTAACTTTAATTTGTTTTTTTATGAGGAAATTTTTGATTGCGTTAGTTTGCGCGTTTGTCGCTGGCGGAGTTTCGGCAGTGGCTAAGAGTAATCATTATTTGATGGCTATGTATTATGGTAATGATAGCCAGAATTTGCTGTGGACTTTCCGGATCGATGAGTCGCTTCAGGCGAAGGTGGTCAAGGAGATGGTTAAGGATGAGTGGAGCGGGGAGATGGTTGAGCGCGACATCTTGGTGCTTGCGGGCAAGGATATCATAGCGCGGTGCAATTTGGATCGCGCGGGGAATGCCTGGGCCGTGACAGACGATGAGTTGAAGATTATTGCCATCAGCGAGATGTTGCCTTATGGATATGAGATGGGGTGGGTTACGCTGAAGGAGGTTAATGGGAATTTGACGGCGGAGACGGATGGCAGGGAGTGTTATGTGTCGTCGTTTAATAACGTTGATGATCGCTATCCGAGTTCAGATGTATTGATGAATGCGCGTCAGACGTATGAATACAAGTTTAGCGGGCCGAAGGGGAAGGTGGGCTTTTCGGTTGCTACGTTTGAGGTGACGCGGAAGCGTTGAGCAGTTCGCTTCGGAGTTCCATAAGCAGTCGGCCCATAAGGTTTGGGCCGACGTATTTTTTGCCGATGAGTTTGCAGCCGTAAGCGTCGGCGGTGGAGCGGGGGAATGTGGTTTGGTCTTCGACGATGAAGAGGGGCGCGGAGTCTACGAGAGCTTGGCGGAATTCGGGGGATTGGTCGAGTTTGAGTCGGAGGCATCGTTTGAGGACGTCGACGAGTATGGCGGGCCAGTCGGGTCGGGTTTTTCCTTGTTTGACCCAGTGTTTGGCTTTCATTTTGATGGTTTGTCCGGAGACGGCCATGATGTCGGCAATGACGTCGGGGTCAGTGAATTTGAGGCATTGAAACATCTGCTCGACGCATGAGTATTCGCGCCCGTCGGCATGGATGGGCGTGCGGGCGAAGTTGCTGAATATTCCCCAGGGTTCGTCTACTTTGCAGAAGGCGGCGCATAGGTCGGCGGGATATTCGGCGATGCCCCAGTATTGGGGGAAGTACCGGCGAATGGCGTCAGAGACGCGAGGGGCGGAGGGTTTATTTGATTTGGTGTTCACTGCCGGGGATGAGTTTCTTTTTGTTGTCAAGGGCCACGGAGTCAATGCGTGTGATGGTGATCGTTGAGTCGTCGAGCACGGCGATGTTGGTTCCGTCGGCGGGATTTTTCCAGTTGTAGGGCCATTCAATGTATTCCACTCCGGCGCGGAGCAGGAGGGCGGATGCGGCTTTTTCGCCTTCAATCTTTGCGGGTTTTAGGGTTGGGGAGGCGATGGTTTTGAGGAGGGTTGCGGCGATGAATTTGCGGAAGTCTTTGCCATTGGCGGTTTTTGATTCGGGGATTTCGCGGCCGAGGAGTGCGGCGGCTTTTTCGACGATTTCGGCCGGGACGGGGCGCTGGAAGTGAATGGTGTTGGCGGGAGTCGGGTCGGGGATATTGACGGTGTAGACGTAATGGTCGGTCCATTCGGGGTTGGCGCCGGAGTAATGAGCGGCGGAGGGGAAGCGCGAGGTTAGGTAGACGCCATAGCCGAATTTAACTTTGCCGTCGCCTTCAAGTGCGTGGGTCAGGTCGAAGTGGTCAAAAAGTCGGCCGGAGCCATGAAAATATTGCATCATTGGTTTTTACCAGTTTAGTTAATTTATGTCGCAAAGAAAGCGAATAAAAATGAACCGATCTGAAAAAA
>CAZLMV010000283.1:0-1814 GCA_964560625.1 uncultured Bacteroides sp.
GGGCTTATCGCGAACGCTTCGAAAAAGCCGGACTGACCGCCATCCTCGGCTGCGGCTTCGACCCCGGAGTGAGCGGCGTGTTCACCGCCTATGCCGCCAAGCATCATTTCAGCAAAATGGAGTATCTTGACATCGTCGACTGCAACGCCGGCGACCACGGCAAGGCCTTCGCCACCAACTTCAACCCCGAAATCAACATCCGCGAAATCACCCAAAACGGCCGTTATTGGCAAGACGGCAAGTGGGTCACCACCAAGCCCCTTGAAATCCACGGCTCGCTGACCTATCCCCGCATCGGCGCCCGCGATTCTTACCTGCTCTATCACGAAGAGCTCGAGAGCCTCGTGCAGAATTTCCCCACAATCAAGCGCGCCCGCTTCTGGATGACCTTCGGCCAGGAATACCTGACCCACCTGCGCGTGATCCAAAACATCGGCATGGCCCGCATTGACGAAGTCGATTATAACGGCACCAAAATCGTCCCCCTGCAGTTCCTCAAGGCCGTGCTCCCCAATCCTCAGGACCTCGGCGAGAACTACCATGGCGAAACCTCCATCGGCTGCCGCATCTCCGGCCTCGACAAGGAGGGCAAACCCCTGACCTACTATATTTTCAACAATTGCAGCCACGAAGCCGCCTATCGCGAAACCGGAATGCAGGCCGTCAGCTACACCACCGGCGTCCCCGCCATGGTCGGCGCCATGATGTTCCTCACCGGCAAATGGAACCTCAAGGGCGTGCGCAATGTCGAGGAGTTCGATCCCGACCCCTTCCTCGCCGAATTGGCCCTCAACGGTCTCCCCTGGGAAGAGGTCCTCAACGGCGACCTCGAAGTGGATAAACTTTAACCCCTCCATGCGTGTTAATAAGAATATTTTAGTAACCTTAACCCACCATAAAAGACAATGAATAAACCTTACGTTCTCGGCATCGACATCGGCGGAACCAACACCGTGTTCGGCCTCGTCGACGCGCGCGGCACCGTAATCGTGTCCGGCGCCATCAAAACCGCTCAACACCCTGACTTCCAGGAGTATATCAACGAAATCTACGTTGAGGCCACCAAGATGATCAAATCCGTCGACGCCGAAGGTAAAGTCGGCGGCATCGGCGTCGGCGCCCCTAACGCCAATTTCTACACCGGCACCATCGACAATGCTGCCAACCTCATCTGGCACGGCTCCCTCCCCCTGGCCGAAAGCCTCCGCAATAAGTTCGGAATCCCCGTGGCCGTCACCAACGATGCCAACGCTGCCGCCATCGGCGAAATGACCTATGGCGCCGCCCGAGGCATGAAGGATTTCATCATGATCACCCTCGGCACCGGCGTCGGCTCCGGCATCGTGGCCAACGGTCAGATGATCTATGGCGCCGACGGCCTTGCCGGCGAGCTCGGCCACGTGATTTCCCGTCGCGGCGGTCGCCCCTGTGGCTGCGGTCGCAATGGCTGCCTCGAGACCTATTGCTCCGCCACCGGCGTGGTTCGCTCCGCCCTTGAGTTCCTCGACGCTTCTCCCGCCGTACCCTCCCTGCTGCGCAACATCCCCTCCGGCGATCTGACCTCCAAGGATGTCTACGACGCTGCCGTGGCCGGCGACCCCATCGCCCAGAGCGTCTTCGAATTCACCGGCCGAGTGCTCGGCGAAGCTCTCGCTGATTTCGCTGCCTTCTCTTCGCCCGAAGCGTTCATCATCTTCGGCGGACTCGCCAAGGCCGGCGAAATGCTCTTCAAACCCATGCGTGAGGCCTATCGCGCAAGCTGCCTCAAGTTCCAGCGCGACATCAAAATCATCCCCTCCGAACTCAAGGAGGCC
>CAZLMV010000284.1:0-1802 GCA_964560625.1 uncultured Bacteroides sp.
GCTCGGCCTCCCCGTCGAAAAGCCCAACAAGAGCGCGTTTGACCTGGACTATGTCGGCATCAAGGCCTCGCAGTTCAGCTTCTCGCGCCTCCAGGGTGCCGACCCCGTGTTGGGCGTCGACATGAGCTCCACGGGCGAAGTGGGTTGCATTGGCGACGACACTTCCGAGGCCCTGCTCAAAGCCATGCTCTCCGTGGGCCAGCGCGTCCCCGCCAAGTCAGTGCTCCTCTCTACGGGCACGGCCAAGCAGAAAGCCGACATGCTTGATTCGGCCCATCTGCTTCATAACCACGGCTATAAGATCTATGCCACGGGCGGAACCCACCAGTTCCTCAACGAAAACGGCATCCCCGCCATACGCGTCTACTGGCCCTCGCAGCCCGACATGCAGCCCCAGGCCCTCGAGCTGCTCCACAATAAGGAAATCGACATGGTGGTCAACGTGCCCAAGAACTTGACTCCCACGGAGTTAAGCAACGGCTACAAGATTCGTCGCGCCACCATTGACCTGAACATCCCCCTGCTGACCAACGCGCGCCTTGCCGCCGCCTTCATCTCGGCGTTCACCTCAATGAGCCTCGACGACATTGAAATCAAACCCTGGAACGAATATTAAATGAAATTCATCGGTGCACACGTGGCGGTGGACGGAGGTGTGGCCTCCGCCCCGCTCAATGCCGCGGCCATCGGCGCAAAGGCCTTTGCCATGTTTACGCGCAACCCGAGCCGATGGAAGTCGGAGCCGCTGCTCCCCTCTGAAATCGAGGCTTTTAGGGCTAATTGTGAGGCCGGAGGCTACACGCCCGACGTGATTTTGCCTCACGACAGCTACCTCATCAACCTCGGCGCCAAGGATCCTAAGAAACTCTTTCTCAGCCGCATGGCTTTCCTCGACGAGATGCAGCGCTGCGAGCAGTTGGGCCTGACAATGCTCAATTTCCACCCCGGATCACACCTCAATGAGATGACCGAGGAGGAATGTCTGCGCCGCATCGCTTCGTCCATCAACAAGACTCTTGCTCAGACCTCCGGGGTCAAAGCCGTGATTGAAAACACCGCAGGCCAGGGCTCCAACCTCGGCTTCTCCTTCGAGCAGTTGGCCTTCATTATCAGCCTCATAGAAGATCAGAGCAGGGTAGGGGTCTGCATCGATTCCTGCCATGCCTTTGCCGCGGGCTATGACCTCGCGACGGCTGAAGGGTATGAAGGCGTGTGGCGCCATTTTGACGAGACCATCGGCCTTAAATACTTGAGCGCCATGCATATAAATGACTCCAAGAAGGGCCTCGGCTCTCACGTGGACCGCCATGAATCCATGGGTCAAGGCGCCTTGGGCATGGAGTTCTTCCGCCTTCTCATGGCCGACCCGCGCATGAACGATATTCCCCTGATTCTCGAGACCCCGAACCCCGAACTCTGGGCCGACGAAATCAAGACCCTCTACTCACTCCCCGGAGCGCTATGAAGCAGGATTACGCCCTGAAAAATAAAGAGTGGCTCGAGGAAAAGCGCCAAGAGCCCGGCGTCGTTTCCTTAGATAAAGGCGTCTGTTACAAGGTTTTGCACAAAGGCAACGGCGCGCAACCCAACCGCAGCAGCGTCGTGACGGTCCACTATCGCGGCCGAACCATCAACGGCAAGACCTTTGACAGCTCCTTGGGCGGCGTCGCCCCGGCTTTCCGCCTGCGCGAGCTCATTCCCGGCTGGATCATCGCCCTGACCCAAATGCACGTCGGTGACAAATGGGAAGTCTACATCCCCGCCGACCAAGCCTACGGCAAACGCTCCCAACCCGGCATCCC
>CAZLMV010000285.1:0-1788 GCA_964560625.1 uncultured Bacteroides sp.
TCAAACTCGGCCACATGGTTGAAGACAAGATGCACGCTCGCTCCATCGGCCCGTACTCGCTGATCACTCAGCAGCCCTTGGGCGGTAAGGCTCAGTTCGGCGGCCAGCGTTTCGGTGAAATGGAAGTGTGGGCGCTCGAAGCATTCGGCGCATCCCATATCCTCCAGGAAATCCTGACCATCAAGTCTGACGACGTCACCGGCCGCTCTAAAGCCTACGAAGCAATCGTCAAGGGCGACGCCATGCCCACTCCCGGCATCCCCGAGTCGCTCAACGTCCTGCTCCACGAGCTCCGCGGTCTCGGCCTCAGCGTCAACCTCGAGTAAGAATTCCATACCCAACCCCTCATTATAGGAAAACCAATTATGGCATTTAATAAAAAAGACAATAATAAGGCAAAAACCGGTTTCTCGAAAATCACCATCGGACTGGCCTCTCCTGAAGAAATTCTGGAGAAGTCATCCGGCGAGGTGCTCAAGCCCGAAACCATCAACTATCGCACCTATAAACCGGAGCGCGACGGCCTCTTCTGCGAGCGCATCTTCGGCCCGGTCAAGGACTATGAATGTCACTGCGGTAAGTACAAGCGCATCCGCTACAAGGGCATTGTCTGCGACCGCTGCGGTGTGGAAGTCACTGAAAAGAAAGTGCGCCGCGAACGCTGCGGCCACATCAAGCTCGAAGTGCCCGTGGCCCATATCTGGTACTTCCGCTCACTCCCCAATAAGATCGGTTACCTCCTCGGCCTGCCCACCAAGAAGCTCGACGCCGTGATCTACTACGAGCGTTACATCGTCGTGCAGCCCGGTGTGGCTGAAGGCGTGGAGCCCATGCAGCTCCTCACCGAAGAGGAATACTATAACATCGTCGACAACCTCCCCAAGGACAATCAGTTCCTCGAGGACACCGACCCAAATAAGTTCATCGCCAAGATGGGCGCCGAGGCCATCTATGACCTCCTCACCCGCATTGACCTCGATGAACTCTCCTATCAGCTCCGCGACCAGGCCCACAAGGACGGCTCGCAGCAGCGCAAAACCGAAGCCCTCAAGCGCCTCCAGGTCGTAGAGAGCTTCCGCGCAAGCCGCGGCAAAAACAAGCCCGAATGGATGATCCTCAAGGCCGTCCCCGTGACCCCGCCGGAGCTCCGTCCCCTCGTGCCCCTCGATGGCGGCCGCTTCGCCACGTCCGACCTCAATGACCTCTATCGCCGCGTGATTATCCGCAATAACCGCCTCAAGCGTCTGATGGAAATCAAGGCCCCCGAAGTCATCCTCCGCAACGAAAAGCGCATGCTCCAGGAAGCCGTTGACTCCCTGCTCGATAACTCCCGCAAGTCTTCCGCCGTGAAGTCTGACGCAAACCGTCCGCTCAAGTCCCTCTCTGACTCGCTCAAGGGTAAAGCCGGCCGCTTCCGTCAGAACCTCCTCGGTAAGCGCGTCGACTATTCCGCACGTTCCGTAATCGTCGTCGGCCCCGAGCTGAAGATGCACGAATGCGGCATCCCCAAATACATGGCCGCCGAGCTCTACAAGCCCTTCATCATCCGCAAGCTCATCGAGCGCGGCATCGTGAAGACTGTCAAGAGCGCCAAAAAGATAGTTGACCGCAAGGAGCCCGTTGTATGGGACATCCTGGAGCATGTGATGAAGGGTCATCCGGTGCTGCTCAACCGCGCCCCGACACTTCACCGCCTCGGCATCCAGGCCTTCCAGCCCAAGATGATCGAAGGTAAGGCAATCCAGCTCCACCCCCTCGCATGTACGGCATTCAACGCCGACTTCGACG
>CAZLMV010000286.1:0-1775 GCA_964560625.1 uncultured Bacteroides sp.
CCCTTCCCCAAAATCGGCCGTGTGGAAGAACTGGTGAAATACTGCGAAGAAATCGCCGCCGAAGCCCCCAATCTCCCCTTCTATTACTATCACATCCCCGCATTCAACGGCGCTTTCCTGCCGATGATTGACTTCCTCAAAGCCGTCGATGGCCGCATCCCCAACTTTGCCGGCATCAAGTACACCTACGAGAGCCTCTACGAATACAATCAGTGCCGACTCTACAAAAACGGCAAATTCGACATGCTCCATGGCCAGGACGAAACCATCCTTGCCTCACTGGCCCAAGGCGGCGCGCGCGGCGGAATCGGTGGCACCACCAATTATAACGGGCGCGAACTCACGGGCATCATCGAAGCATGGGACCGCGGCGACCTCGAAACCGCCCGCGAAAAGCAGAACTTCAGCCAGGAGGTGATCAACGTCATCTGCAATTATCGCGGCAACATCGTCGGCGGCAAGCGCATCATGAAGCTCATCGGCCTTGACCTCGGACCCAACCGCGTCCCCTTCCGCAACATGACCGACGAAGAAGAAGCCTCCATGAAGGCCGAACTCGAGAAAATCAACTTCTTTGAACGCTGCAACAAATTCTGATCCCACCCCCTATGGATAAAAAGCATTATGCCGACCTCTACCGCGGGATTCTGACCGAAAACATCATGCCCTTCTGGCTGAAATTCGGCCTCGATCCCGTCAATGGCGGCGTCTACACCTGCCTTGACCGCGACGGCTCACTCATGGATTCCACCAAATCCGTCTGGTTCCAAGGCCGATTCGGCTACGTTGCCGCCGCCGCTTACCGCTTCATTGAGCCCAAACCCGAATGGCTCGCCGCCTCTAAAAGCTGCATCGACTTCATTGAAGCCCACTGCATCGACCCTAAAGATGGTCGCATGTACTTCGAAGTCACGGCCGACGGACGCCCCCTGCGCAAGCGTCGCTACGTGTTCAGCGAATGTTTCGCCGCCATCGCCATGAGCGAATACTCCCTCGCCTCAGGCGATAAATCCTACGCCGAAAAAGCCCTCAGCCTCTTCAAGGATATCCGCCGTTTCATCTCCACTCCCGGCATCCTCGAACCCAAATACATGGAGACCCAACCCGCTATCGGCCACTCCATTACGATGATTCTCATCAACACAGCCGCCCGCATCCGCGAAGCCATTCCTGACCCCGTGCTTGACGAGCAAATCAACGAATCCATCGAGCGCCTCCGCCTCTTCATCCACCCCGAATTCAAAGCCCTCCTCGAAACCGTCACCCCCACCGGCGAACTCATCGACACCTGCGCCGGACGAACCATCAACCCCGGCCACTGCATCGAAACCGCATGGTTCCTCCTCGAAGAATCCAAATATCGCGGCTGGGACCCCGAACTCACCCGCATGGCCCTCCAGATTCTCGACTGGTCGTGGGACTGGGGCTGGGACCCCGAATTTGGCGGCATCATCAACTTCCGTGACTGCAAAGGCTTCCCCTGCCAAGACTACTCGCAAGACATGAAATTCTGGTGGCCTCAAACCGAAGCCGTCATCGCCACCCTCTACGCTCACCAAGCCACCGGCGACGAAAAATACCTCCGCATGCACAAGATGGCCCACGACTGGATGATGACCCACCTCCCCGACCCCGAATACCCCGAATGGTTCGGATACCTCCACCGCGACGGCTCCGTCGCCCAACCCGCCAAAGGCAACATCTTCAAGGGCCCCTTCCACATCCCCCGCATGCTAATCAAATCCCACCAACTCCTCACCCACCCCTAACCTCCA
>CAZLMV010000287.1:0-1767 GCA_964560625.1 uncultured Bacteroides sp.
ATCGACGAAAACGGCGAAGCCACCAAGGCTGAAATCGCCGCCCTCGGCGTAAAGGTTGAGGCTTATGCTTCCAATGCCGCTGATTTTCAGCAGACTCAGGAAGTGGTGGCCAAAGTTATGGAAGACTTCGGCCGCATCGACATCCTTGTCAACAACGCCGGTATTACCAAAGACGGCCTGATGATGCGCATGAGCGAGGCCCAGTGGGACGCCGTGATCAACGTCAACCTTAAGAGCGCGTTTAACTTCTGCAAGGCCGTTTTGCCCATCATGATGAAGCAGCGCGGCGGCTCTATTATTAATATGGCCTCAGTGGTGGGCGTGCATGGCAACGCCGGTCAGGCCAACTATGCATCCTCTAAGGCCGGCCTGATTGCCCTGGCCAAGTCAATTGCTCAGGAAGTGGGCAGCCGCGGCATCCGCGCCAACGCCATCGCTCCGGGCTTCATCGAAACGGCCATGACCGCCGCTCTGCCTGACGAAGTGCGCGCCGAATGGACCAAGAAAATCCCCCTGCGTCGCGGCGGCAAACCCGAAGATATTGCCGACGTGGCCACGTTCCTTGCCTCCGATATGTCAAGCTACGTTACCGGCCAGGTTATCCAGGTGGATGGCGGCATGAACATGTAATTCCCCCCTTGACGGAATGCTCCAATACAACACCAAACAGGAACCGCTGCGGATGCCCGAATATGGGCGCCACATCCAGCAGATGGTTGACCACTGTCTGACTATCGATGATCGCGACGAGCGCAACCAATGCGCTCGCGGGATCATCGATACCATTTGTCGCCTCAACCCTCAGCAGCGCACCAGCCCCGAATGGCGCGCCAAACTCTGGGACCACCTCGCCATCATGAGCAATTTCCAGCTCGACATTGACTATCCTGAAGGGTGCACCGTGACACCCGAGGAGCTGAATTCGCGCCCCGAGCCCATGCCGCTGCCCCCCAGGGGGATGATGCGCCGAGTTTATGGCAACAACATCGACCAGATGATTGACGCCGCCATAGCCATGGACCCCGAAGACCCTGACCGCGAGGAGTTTATCATCCTTTTAGCCAACCACATGAAGAAACTCATGATGAGCGAAAACCCGGAAAATGCCACCGACGCGCGCATCTTTAAGGACCTTGCCGAGATGAGCGGCGGCCACCTCCGCCTCTCCACTCAAACCACCAAGCTCCGTGAGTTTGAAATCCTCGAGGCCCCCGTCTCCAAGAAAAAGAAACGCAAGCGCTAAGATGACGGAGGGTGTTCGTTTGGCCGTCGGGACCATCCTTAAGCCCCACGGAATCAAGGGCGAGCTCAACGTGATGATGAGCGAGCGCGCCGAGGCTGAGGATTTCGCCCCGGGCGCATGCCTGTTTATTGAGATTGAGGGCTTGGACGTGCCCTTCTTTGTGGGCTCCGTGCGCTCGCGAGGCGCTGATTCACTGCTGATTACGCTCGATGAGGTGGCCGACGAAAAGCAAGCCGCCGAGCTTTCGGGCAAGACCCTCTATGCCTTCGTTGACCCCGCCGAATTAGAGGATGACGACGACATGACCGCCGGCGCCCTCATTGGCTATGAGGTCATTGACGCCGACTCGCGGGCCGCGATAGGCCGCATTGCCGACGTCGAAGAGCTCACGCCCGGATGCTGGTACTTCGTCATGGAAGGCACCGAAAAGCTCCTCCCCGCGGTCGACGAGATGATTCTTGACATCGACCCCGCGGCGCGATGCGTCATCATGGACCTCCCCGAGGGCTTGGCTGAACTTTAAG
>CAZLMV010000288.1:0-1761 GCA_964560625.1 uncultured Bacteroides sp.
GATTTGGCTATGTCGGATTTTTTTCGTAAATTTGCGCGATACTTTGATGTGAATTAAAATTTTATTAATCATTATCCGAATGAACCCTATTAAAAAAACCATCACCCTGCCCGACGGCCGCGAGATCACTCTCGAGACCGGCAAATTGGCTAAGCAGGCCGATGGAGCTGTTGAATTGCGCATGGGTAACACCATGCTTCTGGCGACCGTAGTGTCGGCCAAAGAAGCCGGCGAAGGCGTCGACTTTATGCCTCTGACCGTGGAGTATAAGGAAAAGTTCTCCTCCAACGGCCGTTTTCCCGGAGGCTTCCTCAAGCGCGAAGGACGCGCCAGCGACTATGAAATCCTTACCGCACGATTGGTGGACCGCGTGCTCCGCCCCTTGTTTCCCGACAATTACCATGCAGACACGATTGTCCAGGTAACCATGTATAGCGCCGACGGCGTCGATTTCCCCGACGCGCTTGCCGGCCTTGCCGCGTCGGCCGCCCTGACCGTCAGCGACATCCCCTTCCAGGGTCCTATTTCCGAGGTTCGCGTGGCTCGCATCAATGGCGAGTTCGTGATCAACCCCACGGCTGAGCAGCTTGAAAACGCTGACTTGGAGCTGATGGTTGGCGCCACCAAGGAGAACATCATGATGGTGGAAGGCGAGATGAAGGAAGTGTCAGAGCAGGTTCTGCTCGAGGCACTGAAGACCGCCCACGAAGCCATCAAGGTTCAGTGTGAGGCTCAGGAAGAACTGGCCAAGGAGCTTGGCGTGGTGAAGCGCGAGTATTGCCACGAAGTCAACGACGAAGACCTCCGCAAGGACGTGCGCGAAAAATGTTATGACAAAGCTTACGCAATTGCCAAGCAGGGTTGCGCCGACAAGCACTGGCGCGCCGATTCTTTCCAGGCCATTTGCGACGAATACATCGAATCCCTGCCCGAAGAGGAGCGCGACGAAAAGGCTCCCCTCGTGAAGAGATATTACCACGACGTGGAGAAAGAGGCCATGCGCCGCTGCGTGCTTGACGAGGGCATCCGCCTCGACGGCCGCAAGACCACGGAGATCCGCCCCATCTGGTGTGAGGTGAATTATCTTCCCGGCCCTCACGGCTCAGCAGTGTTTACCCGCGGCGAGACTCAGAGCTTGGCCACGGTGACCTTAGGCACGAAGCTTGACGAAAAGATCGTGGACGAGGTTCTGAACCAGGGCCACGAGCGCTTCCTGCTCCACTATAATTTCCCGCCCTTCTCCACGGGCGAAGCTCGCGCGCCGCGCGGCACCTCGCGCCGCGAAATCGGCCACGGCAACCTGGCCCACCGCGCCCTCAAGAGCATGCTCCCCGACGGCTTCCCCTACGTGACCCGCGTGGTGAGCGACATCCTCGAATCTAACGGTTCTTCCTCAATGGCAACGGTTTGCGCCGGCACCTTGGCGCTGCTCGACGCCGGCGTGAAGATGAAGCGCCCCGTGGCCGGCATTGCCATGGGTCTGATTTCCGACGGCCAGAAATGGGCAGTGCTCTCCGACATCCTCGGCGACGAAGACCACCTGGGCGACATGGACTTCAAGGTTACCGGCACCACCGACGGCATCACCGCCACTCAGATGGACATCAAGTGTGACGGCCTGAGCTACGAAATCCTCGAAAAGGCTCTGATGCAGGCTCGCGACGGCCGCCTCCACATCCTCAACATCATCAACGCCACCATCCCCGCCGCGCGCGAAGATTATAAGCCTAACGTGCCTCGCATCGTGACGATGACCATTCC
>CAZLMV010000289.1:0-1760 GCA_964560625.1 uncultured Bacteroides sp.
CAAGAATTTCCGCAACGAGGGCATGGACCGCACCCATAACCCCGAATTTACCTGCATGGAAATCTACGTGGCCTATAAGGACTACAACTGGATGATGCAATTCACCGAAAAGATGATTGAGCGCATCTGCTTGGAAGTCAACGGAACTACGGAGGTCCAGGTGGGCGACAATCTCATCTCCTTCAAGGCCCCGTTTGCCCGCGTAACCATGGCCGAGGCCATCAAGCACCACACCGGAGTAGACATCACCGGCATGACCGAGGACCAGCTCCGCGACGCCGCCAAGAGCCTCGGAGTGGAAATCGACAAAACCATGGGCAAGGGCAAGATCATCGACGAAATTTTCGGCGAAAAGTGTGAAGGAAAGTACATTCAGCCCACATTCATCACCGACTATCCCATCGAAATGTCGCCCCTGACCAAGCGCCACCGCTCTAACCCCGAGCTGACCGAGCGCTTCGAGCTGATGGTCAACGGCAAAGAGCTCTGCAACGCTTACTCCGAGCTCAACGACCCCATTGACCAATATGAACGCTTCGTAGAGCAAATGAAGCTCGCCGACAAGGGCGACGACGAGGCCATGATCATTGACCACGACTTCATCCGCGCCTTGGAATACGGCATGCCCCCCACCTCCGGAATGGGCATCGGCATGGACCGCCTCGTCATGCTCATGACCGGCCAGGTGGCCATCCAGGAAGTGCTCCTCTTCCCCCAAATGAAGCCCGAAAAGAAAGACTGATTCAGACCGATGGAAGAAATCTCCTCCCCGGAAATCAAGACCATTGCGGTGATGGGCGGCGGCTCGTGGGCCACTGCCCTCGCCAAGATGCTTGTGCGCAATTGCGGACACATCGTCTGGTACATGCGTCGCGACGACCGCATTGCCGAATTTAAGGAGCGCGGCCACAATCCGGCCTATCTGACCGACGTGGAATTCGACGTCGACAAGATCCACTTCACCTCCGACATCAACGAGGCCGTGCGCTTGGCCGACACCATTCTCTTGGCCATGCCCTCGCCTTATTTTAAGGCTCACGTGGCCAAAATTACCGAATCGCTTGCCGACAAGGCCGTGATCTCCGCAATCAAGGGCATCGTCCCCGAGGATAACATGACCATTGCCGAGTATATGGTTCAGCAGTATGGAGTTAGCCGCGACAAAATGATGGTGATCGGCGGCCCGTGCCACGCCGAGGAAGTGGCCCTGGACCGACTGAGCTACCTCACCATCGGATGCGCCGACATCGCCATGGCCGAAGCCGCCGCCCGATGCCTCGGAAGTCACACCGTGCGCACCATCATTTCCCTTGACGTTGAGGGAATTGAGTATGCCGCAGTGCTGAAAAACGTCTACGCAATCGCCGCCGGAATCCTCCACGGCATGAAGTTTGGCGACAATTTCACCGCCATGACCGTCTCTAACGCCATTCGCGAAATGGAGCGCTTCATTGACGCCATCGATTCCCGCCCGCGAAACATCTGTGACTCAGTCTATTTGGGCGACCTGCTCGTGACGGCCTACTCCAAATTCAGCCGCAACCATAACTTCGGCTCAATGATTGGCAAGGGCTATTCCGTGACGGCCGCCAGAATGGAAATGGAGCAGACCGCCGAGGGTTACTACGGCACCAAGTGTATCCACGAAATCAACCGCCGCTTCGGCGTAGACATGCCCATCCTCGAGGCCGTCTACTCCATCCTCTACGAAAACCAACACCCCCGCCGCGCCATCTCCAAAATGGCCCTGCACCTAACCT
>CAZLMV010000290.1:0-1700 GCA_964560625.1 uncultured Bacteroides sp.
TGGAACATTTGGAGGACATTACGCTGCCTCCGTTGCGCAGTCGCCGCTGACTTACTTCAGCTTGAAGGTTATCGGCAGGGAGTACCAAACATTGACAGGCTGACCATTCATCTTACCCGGAGTAAATTTCGGGAAGGACTTTACAACGCGCACTGCTTCGGCATCTAATTGTGGATCAGCCGATTTGACGACCTTTACTTCACCAATGGAGCCGTCCTTTTTCACTACAAAGCGGACACTTACACGGCCTTGGATCTTTTTTTCTGCACATTCTTTCGGGTAGCGGACGTTTTTGGCGAGGTAGCTAAACATTTCCATTTCGCCGCCGGGAAATTCCGGAGCCTTTTCGGCCGTGAATACGACTGTTTCAGTCTCGTTTTCGTCGGTCGTAACTTCCACTTTCTGAGGCTCTTCCTTTTGGTCGACAGCGGCTAATTTTAGCGGCATGAGGGATTCGGCGGGGGAGGCCAAGAGGGAGGATGAGGCGAGGGCGAAGACGGCCAAGCCTACTGGGATGAGCGCGAGGCTGCGGAGCAAGCCATGGCGCAGGGAGGATTTTTTCTGCATCATAATTATGCGTTGTTTAAGTGGGTGATTATTAATGCTATCGGTCACGGAGTTCGCGAACCTCCGCCCGGATGCTTTTGAGATGAGTAGCATTTGATATTCTTGAGCGTCAAACCCGGCGTGGATCACTGCGCGGTCGGCCTCAAACTCGTGGCAGGCCTGCAGTTGGCGCCGCAGAAGGGGGATGGCCGGGCAATACCATGTCAGACAACCTAAGAGGTTGAGCATCAGCAGGTCAAGCCAGTGGCGAGCGGATTTGTGGGCCATTTCGTGAGCGCGGAGCATCGCTCCGTTGGCCTCAAAATCGGCCTGCGACATGATTATGTAGCTGCCCCAAGAGAAGGGGACTTCGGCGTCGTCGCTGATAAGGACGTCGCCTCGCGCTTCCGCCCTGAGGGCCAATAGGTTGATTTTTAGGATGGTCCAGAGGACGCGCAGCGCGGCAAGGATTAGCCCGATGAGATAGATGGTGCAGAAGATGGACCAGCGGCTTATTTTCTGCTCTGTGGCCACGCTTACGGCGCCGCCATCGAGGTCAAATTTGATCATCGGTATCAATTCCGGCGAGAGTGTGATCTCCGGCCGCGAATGCCAGCCTATGATTAAGGGCAATGCGGCGGCAATGGCTGCTGAGAGGGCGACCAAGAGGATTGCCGGGCGCCCGTAGCGGGTCAAATTTACGCGGCTGAGGCGCACGCCGGCATACATCAGCAGCAGCGCGCCGCTCAGGTAGAGCGAGTAGAGGAAGAGGAGCGAGAGGGTCATTGGCGCGGATTTTTTTGTTGGACCATGCGGACGAGCTCGTCGAGCTCCACGTCGCTGAGTTTTTCGTCGGAAATGAGGGCGCTGATAGCTCCGTGGAGCGAGTCGTTGAAGTAGCGGCTGATGACGTTGCGAAGGGCGGAGCGGGAGTATTCCTCGGCTGTGAGGGTGGGGTAGAAGCGATGGTTATGGCCGATGGCTTCGTGGGTGAGGACGCCTTTTTGCTCGAGGAGGCGCACGAAGGTGGCTACGGTGTTGACGTGGGGCTTGGGTTCGGGCATGAGGTCGAGGACTTCGCGCACGAACATCGGGCCGTGTTGCCAGAACAGGCGCATGAGTTCTTCTTCGCGTTCAGTTAGTTTAATGTGGTT
>CAZLMV010000291.1:0-1699 GCA_964560625.1 uncultured Bacteroides sp.
ATAACATGCTCGTATTCGCCACAAATAATGACCACAAGCTGCGCGAGGTGCGCCAAATGCTCCCCGCCGCTCTCGAAGTCAAATCGCTCAACGACATAGGCCTCCACGCCGACATCCCCGAGACGGCCACCACCCTCGAAGGAAATGCCGAACTGAAGGCACGCTACGTCAGCGAGCGCTTTGGCGGCTGCGACGTGTTTGCCGACGACACCGGCCTTGAAGTCGAAGCCCTTGGCGGCGCCCCGGGAGTCTACTCCGCGCGCTATGCCGGCCCCGGCCACGACTCCAAGGCCAACATGGAGCGCCTGCTGCGCGAACTGCAAGGCCACGAAAACCGCCGCGCACGCTTCCGCACGGTCATTGCCCTGATTCGCAACGGGGAGCTCCAAACCGTCGAAGGCATCGTCAACGGCACCATCGCCCTCGCACCCCAAGGCGCCGACGGATTTGGCTATGACCCCATCTTCATCCCCGATGAAGCCGCCGACGGACGCTCCTTTGCACAAATGAGTCCCGACGAAAAAAACGCAATTTCTCACCGCGGCCGCGCTATGCAGGCCCTCAAACGCATTCTCTCTATATGAAAAGCATTATCATATCTCTCCTGACCGCGCTGATGCTCATCTGCCCCGCCGCGGCCGCCGCCCAATCCGGAGCCTGGGAAATCTTCCCCGCCTACTCCGTGCCCAAGAAGATGATTGATACCCCTGATTATCTCTTCATCCTCTCGCAAAACTCCCTGGTCGGCATGGATAAGCAAACCAACGAGTTTATCAACTTCGACACCACTAATCGCCTGAATTCCAATAAGATTCAGAATGCCTGGTATTCGCCCAAAGACGAACTGCTCTTCGTGGCTCACACGAACGGCATGCTCGACTTGGTCTATGACGACGGCCGAACCGTCAACATTGCCGACCTGACGAACACCACCATCGACTATGGCACCATCAACGACGTCGACTTCCGCGACGGCAAAGCCTACATCGCCCTCTCAAAGGGCATCATCGTCGTCGACATGAACCGCGCGCTGATTGACCACGTGGGCCTCTACCTCAAGGCCGGCACGGGATATGCCCGCATTGCCGCCACGGACTCAAAGGTCATCGCCGTGTTCGACGTCAATGGCCGCATCCTCGTGGCCGACCGCAACGGAAACCTCTCCACCAACATTTTCCGCGCCACGAATAACAACCTCTACCGCAACAATAACAACGACTTAGGCGAAATCTACGGCCTCGACGGCGACAAATACCTCACCGTAGGCTCCGCCAACAATAACCTCGAGGTCGCCGTCACCACCATTGACCCCACGGCCGAAAACGGCGCCGCCTCCGTCTCCAAGCCCGTCAAACTCGGCCCCAACTGCTTCTCCTCGCGCCTGCAGCCCGCCAAAAACGGCTTCGTCGGAAATAACACCACCCAGCTCTTCTACATCAATCGCCAGGGCGAACTGACCAAGACCGTGGACTTCACCATCCCCAACTTTGCCAACGCCTCCATGGTGCTCACCAACGGCGACGACTCCCAAGCCGACGCCTTCTGGTATGCCGACGCCAACGGCATCGGCCGCCGCGCCCTCGACGGCTCCTTCGTCATTCCCCAGGAAGCCGTCTCCGCCACCGCCGCCACCAACGTCGGCCAAATCGTCCCCGCCTCCGACGGCCGCATCTACTTCTCGACTATCCGCCGCGACAAT
>CAZLMV010000292.1:0-1616 GCA_964560625.1 uncultured Bacteroides sp.
CTGTAAGCCGGGTTATGTCGGGGCGGCGGTTATCGCGGGAAGCGAACCGCCGCGCCCGGTTCGTCATTTATCTGAGCGGCGTGTTGCCACGTATCGCGCTTCTATGTAGCAGTCTACCCCCCGGCAGCGGGCGAGCAACCCTTAATTGCCGGTATACTTGACCTTGCAACCCATAATGCGTGCGGCATCATATGTCGCCATACAATCCGGTGAGCTCTTACCTCGCCTTTTCACCCTTACCCGCCGGATTGGCGGGCGGTTATTTTCTGTCACGCTAATCTGCCGTTATGGATTCCGACAGGTTTCCGTTAAAAACTATGGTGCTCTGTGTTGCCCGGACTTTCCTCACGCAGCCACGAAGAACTGCGCGCGACGAACCGCCCGGCTCCCTGTATGCATTAATAGCTGCGGGCGAAGAGGACGCGGCGGGGCGAGGGTTTGCCCGTGAGCATGTCCACGCCGGGCTCATCCGGTGAATCCAAGGGGATGCAGCGAATGGTGGCCTTGGTCTCTTCCTTGATGCGCTCCTCGGTCTCGGTGGTGCCGTCCCAGGGGGCAAGGATGAAGCCGCCTTTTTCAATCTGCTCCTTGAATTCTTCCCAGGTGTCGACCTTCACGGTCATCTCCTCGCGCTGCTTGAGGGCCTTTTGGAAGATATTCTCCTGAATCTCCTCGAGCAGGGCCGGGATGCGGTCAACGATGGTGTCGAGGCGGTCCACTTCCTTCTCCAAGGTGTCGCGGCGCATCACTTCGACGGTGCCGTTTTCAAGGTCGCGCGCACCGATGGCCAAGCGCACGGGCACACCCTTCAGCTCATAGTCGGCAAACTTGAAGCCGGGGCGGCGATTGTCGGCGTCGTCATATTTCACGCTGATGCCTTTTTCGCGCAGGGCGTTGACAATGGGGAGCACCTTTTCGGTCACGGCATTGCGCTGCTCCTCGTTCTTGTAAATCGGCACGATAACCACCTGAATCGGCGCAAGATTCGGCGGGAGCACCAGGCCGTTGTCGTCGCTGTGGGTCATGATCAGCGCGCCCATCAGGCGGGTCGACACACCCCAGGAGTTGGCCCATACGTATTCGGGCTTGTTGTCCTTATTGACGAAAGTCACGTCAAAGGCCTTGGCGAAGTTCTGACCGAGGTTGTGGGAGGTGCCTGACTGCAGGGCTTTGCCGTCCTGCATCATTGCCTCGATGGTGTAAGTATTCACGGCGCCGGCAAAGCGCTCGTTGGCGGTCTTGACGCCCTTGATTACGGGCATGGCCATGTATTTCTCAGCAAAGTCGGCATAGAGGTTGATCATCTCTACGGTGCGGGCCTCCGATTCCTCAGCCGTGGCGTGGGCGCAGTGGCCTTCCTGCCAGAGGAATTCGGCCGTGCGCAGGAACAGGCGCGTGCGCATTTCCCAGCGCATCACGTTGGCCCACTGATTGACCAGAATAGGCAGGTCGCGATAAGAGGTAATCCAGTTTTTATAGGTGTTCCAAATGATGGTTTCAGAGGTCGGGCGAATGATCAGCTCCTCCTCCAGGCGTGCATCGGGGTCCACAACCACACCGCCGCCGTTGGGGTCGTTCATCAGGCGATGGTGAGTCACCACGGCACATTCCTTGGC
>CAZLMV010000293.1:0-1586 GCA_964560625.1 uncultured Bacteroides sp.
TTTTTTGTAACTTTGCGGGGTTGTTATGAAGGAGTATAGCCCTGAATATTTGGAGAAGATTCGCGAGATAATTTCTCGCGGGGATACGGATGCGGCTCGCAAGGAATTGGAGTCGCTGCATCCGGCGGATATTGCCGAGTTGTATCAGGACTTGGATCTTCAGCAGGCTGAGTTCCTTTATAAGTTGCTTGATGAGGAGACGGCGGCGGATGTCCTTTTGGAATTGGATGAGGATGATCGTCGCAAGCTCTTGGATGCGTTGCCTAACGAGGTGATCGCCAAGCAGATAGACCACATGGACACGGACGATGCCGCGGACGTCTTGGCTGAGATGGATAAGGAGGACCAGGAAGAGGTCTTGTCGAAGCTGGACGACGTGGAGCAGGCGGGCGATATCATCGACCTGATGAAGTATGACGAGGATACGGCCGGCGCCTTGATGGGCACGGAGATGATCGTGGTCAACGAGAATTGGTCGATGCCGGAGTGCATCAAGGAGATGCGCCTGCAGGCTGAGGAGTTGGACGAGATTTATTATGTCTATGTGGTTGATAATGAGGAGCGTCTGAGGGGCGTGTTGCCGCTGAAGAAGATGTTGACTCATCCGTCGGTGAGCAAGATTAAGCACGTGATGGAGGAGGATCCGGTGAGCGTAAAGACGGATACTCCGATTGACGAGGTTGCGCAGGATTTTGAGAAGTATGACATCGTGGCGATGCCGGTGATTGATGCCGTGGGTCGCTTGGTGGGTCAGATCACGTTTGACGACGTGATGGATGAGGTGCGCGAGAGTGCCGAGAGGGATTATCAGTTGGCTTCGGGTCTGTCGTCAGACGTGGAGACGGATGACTCTTGGTTTGCTCAGACTAAGGCGCGCTTGCCGTGGTTGCTGATAGGGATAGCGGGCGGCATAGGTAACTCAATGATTTTGGGTAACTTTGAGGCGGGTTTTGCCACGAATCCGGCCATGGCGCTGTTTATTCCGCTGATTGGCGGCACGGGGGGCAACGTGGGCATTCAGTCGAGCGCCATCATCGTGCAGGGCTTAGCGAATGGTTCGCTGAACATTGCTCATGCGTCGAAGCAGGTTTTGAAGGAAATCGGCGTGGGCTTGCTGAATGCGTCGATTATTGCTCTTTTAGTGTTCATTTACAACTGTTTCCGGCTCGGGGCCACGCAGGTGACCACGATAGCCGTGGCGCTGAGTTTGTTTGCCGTGGTGATTTTTGCTTCGGTGTTCGGGACGTTGGTGCCGTTGACCTTGGAGCGGTTTAAGATAGATCCGGCATTGGCCACGGGGCCGTTTATCACCATTACGAATGATATTATCGGCATGGTCATCTATATGAGCATTTCCTCATGGTTCTTGAGCCATTTGGCGGCGTTCGGGATGAGCGTGTGAGAAAAATAGTTTAATAATTGCTAAAAAATTACCGTAATTATTGCGCGTTGCAAAAAGTTTTTGTAAATTTGCAGTGCTGAAATTCAAGCAAAATTTTTAACACCAATAATAAAAAACATTAAGTAACCAATTATGACAAAAGTAGGTATCAACGGCTTTGGCCGTATCGGTCGCTTCGTCTTCC
>CAZLMV010000294.1:0-1542 GCA_964560625.1 uncultured Bacteroides sp.
GGGCCGGGCATCGCGTCGATGTCAAAGAGCTCGAAATTGACCTGCTTCAGCCCGGGCTGGGCCGCCGCGGCGCTCAAAAACCTGTGTCCGCGAATTATCGGCTCGATGCCTACGTGATTACACGCCTCGCGCAGCGACTCAAGCTCCGCAGGGGTGCAGCGCCGGTCTATTCTCCCCTGAATAATCACCTCCGCCCAGTCAATCCTCATGTCCCTCACCGCCCCGCGGCGCGTCGGCTTCCCGCCCTGGTCAGCCGGCGGAATCATGAAAAACCTCACCTCCTTTTCATAAGCATAGGCCTCGCGCTTGAGGCTCAGCAGCCTAAGGAAGGATTTCAAGCTGAAATTGCCGAAAAATTCCGCGTAGCGCCTGCTCCGCTTCCGGTGCAGCTGCTCGATTTCCTGATCCCGCAGATATTCAATCATGCGCTCCTCAAAGCGATAGCCCTGCGCGCGAAGTTGACGCCGCAGGCTGACAATATCTACCTCAAACTGCACGCAATGCGCCCCCAAACCCTGGCCATTGGCATAGACCTTCCACGCCGCCTCGCTGTTGCGCTCGCGGGTCACGCACGTGGCAAACACCTGCGGCGTCTGCCCCTGCGCCCCCTGAACCAAATAACGCGCGCAATAAAAACGCTGCTCAAACTTGTCGCTCCAGCGGCTCGGCTCGCAAAAGCGCCACGTGCCCGTGTAAAGCGACGTCAAAAATGCCTCTAAAGTCATGTACTTATACACCTTCTCATAGCGCATGTCGGCCTCGGCCTCCGTTTTCCGCCCCTTAAGCGTATATTTAATTTGTCGCTCGGGCGACGTCTCCCACCGCGAAAAATAAGCCGTCGATTCGCTCTTCGCCACGTCTACTATCACGGCCTCGCCCCCCGTAGGCGCCTCTTGACGACGAATTTTGAACTCCACCCCCAAAGTCAACTCCCTCAGCTCCTTGGAGATGCGCTCCGTCTCGGCCAACAAGTCGCCGCCGAGGCCCACGAGCTCCTGCTCCCGCTCATCATAACCGAACACCACCACGCCCCCGCGGGTATTAGCCATCGCCACCACCCGCCGTGCAATATCAGCCAAATCGCCCGGCACACTCCGCTTCACCTCCACAAACCGCCCGTCGGCCAACTGCCCATCAGCGATCATCCACTTCAAACCATCCATTTCATCCATAATTCAAAAAATATTAAAAAAAGTTAAACATTTAATCGCCGAGGAGGCGACAAATTAACCGTTGAGGCCACCCCGCGCGAAATAACCGGTGAGGCCACCCGACCCCGGGTGCCCAGGGTCGACAAAACCCTTGACGACAAAAGAAGCCGCTGGCGCGGCTCGGCACGCGAGGGCGCATGCCGTCCCCAGTTACCATGCGCGCACTCTGTCGCCCGCCCTCGGCGAAATAACTGGGGAGGGCACCCGCCCTCGGGTGCCCGGGGTCGACAAAACCCTTGACGACAAAAGAAGCCGCTGGCGCGGCTCGGCACGCGAGGGCGCATGCCGTCCCCAGTTACCATGCGCGCACTCTGTCGCCCGCCCTCGGCGA
>CAZLMV010000295.1:0-1531 GCA_964560625.1 uncultured Bacteroides sp.
CTCCACATCTCGGAAATCTCCTGGGACCGCCTGCCCGACATGGAGGCCTCCGGCCTTAAGGAAGGCGACGAAGTGACCGTCAAGCTGATTGAAATCGACAAGAAAACCGGCAAGTATCGCCTTTCCATGCGCGCCCTTCAGCCCAAACCCGAAGGCTGGGTTGAACGCCCGCGCGAACCGCGCCGCCCCCGCGGCGAAGGAGGCGACGGCGAGCGCCGCGAACGCCGTGACCGCGGCGACCGTGGTGATCGTGGGCCCCGCAGCCCGCGTCGCCAGTAAGGCCCCATTCCCTCAGAAAATTAATTAACACAATTCATTAAAAAGTCAATCTTAACTTACCAATCATGAACAACAAAGGTTCTCTTGGAAGCATCGTGGCCGGCGTCATTGCCATCTTCCTTGTGATTATCTGCCTGTTCTATCTTTCCTTCTCCTGGAAAGGCTCGCAGATTGAAAACAAGGGTAAGGAATATGCCGCAGCCCTTGCCGGAGGCGACACCACCTCTGACGTCTACACCGGCGCTTACAAACACTTCATGGACTCCGTGGCCCAGGAACCCGTCTACATGGGCTATACCTACAACGAAGTTCAGCGCTGGGGCGTGGGCCTCGGCCTCGACCTCAAGGGCGGCATGAACGTTACCCTGCAGGTCAACATGGGCGACATGCTCAAATCAATGGCTGAAGACCCCAACGGCACGACCCTGCGCCGCGCCATCTTGGCCACCGACTCCATTGCTGCCGCCGTGCCCGAAACGGAATATGTTGAAACCTTCGTCGAGGAGTATAAAAAGGCCTCTGCCAACCCCTCGGTTGACTTCTCTGTCGTCTTCCCCAACGTAATCGAAAAGAACGGCACCGACTATTCTCACGTAATCAAATCGCTCAAGGACGAAGCCCAGGACCGCGTCAACACGTCGGCCACCAACGTGCTCCGCAACCGTATTGACGCTTTCGGCGTCGTGTCGCCTAATATCCAGGTGCTCGACGGCAAGCAGGGCCAGATCCTCCTCGAGCTCCCCGGCGTTAAAGAACACGAGCGCGTGCGCGACCTCCTGCAGCGTTCGGCCAACCTCGAATTCTATGAAATGTATGACGCCATGGACTACGCTCCGGCTCTGCAGCAGGCTTTCGAGGCCGACACCGCCGCCACGGCTGCCATTGCCGGCATCTTCCTTCCCGCCGGTCAAGGCCCCATCGTTGGCTATGCTCGCGCAAAGGATAAAGACGCCGTAATGGCTTGGTTCAACTCCCCCGAGGTGAAGAAATTTTTCCCCAACACCCTCAAACTCGCATGGAGCAACAAGGCAATTAAACCTGAATACGCTCCTCAGGGCCTGAAGGACTACTATCAGCTCGTGGCCCTGCGCACGGTGCTCGACCCCGAGACCCACGAGCAGCGCCCGCGAATGAACGGCGACAACATCATCGACGCCAACACCGACTTTGACGCCATGCGCGGCCAGACCGTCAACATGCGCATGAACTCCGAAGGCGCCCGCCAGTGGGCCGCAGTGACCCGCGCCAACGT
>CAZLMV010000296.1:0-1529 GCA_964560625.1 uncultured Bacteroides sp.
TTGCGGGGGCGGGAGCGGGGACGGGGTCCGGGGCTTCGGGGAGGTAATTGAGCTTCTTGACGAGCATTTCGCGGGTGAAGACGGCCTGTTCGAAGTCGTTAGAGAACTCGATGGCGCCCGTCGGGCAATTGGTCACGCAAAGCTGGCAGAAGGTGCACGAACCGAGGTCGTAGACCCAGTTGACGAGCTTTTTCTTCTTTTTGCCGTCAGGCATGTCGGCCATGCGGCTTTCAATGGTGATGGTGCCGTTAGGACATGAGCGCTGGCAGAGTCCGCAGCTGATACACTTATGGCGACCTTCGGCGTCATATTTAAGAGTAAGGATTGCGCGGAAGCGGTCGGGGACATGAACCGTCTTGCGGTCTTCCGGATAACGCTCCGTAACCTTCTTAGTCACGAACTCCTTGCCGGTCACCTGCATGCCCTTGACGAGCGAGCTGATTCCGGCACCCAAGTCCTTGAAATAATCTTTTACACTACCCATAGTCGGTTTGTGGATTGGAGTTTTATGCTGATTGTTTTATTATTCTGTTAAAAAATTCTCGTTTATTTGACTTGTCCGCCGAGGATGTCGAGCAGTTCGTTGGTAATGCTCTGCTGGCGGAGCTTGTTGTATTCGAGTTGGAGTTGCTCGAGGAGCTTCGAGGCGTTGTCGTTGGCGCTCTGCATGGCCATCACTCGGGCGGCCTGCTCGGAGGCGCGATTTTCGCTGAATCCCTCCTGCACCTGGCTCAGAAGCATCAGAGGCAGCGCCTGAGCAAATATGGCGTCGGCACTCGGCTCAAAGAGGTAGGGGCGTCCCCCACCCTGCGCCTTCGCTTCGCCGTCGGAGTCCACGGAAGTCACGGGCAGCAGCTGCTCGCAGCGCACTCGCTGGCGCGCCGGGCTGATGAAGCCCATGTAGACGAAGTCCACGCGGTCGGTCTCGCCGGCAAGGAATGCTTGCTGCAAGCCTTGGGTGAAGGCCTTGACCTGGTCGGCCGTGCTCTTGGAGTTGACCGGGGCGTCGGTGATGACCTCCACGGAGGGCATCTGCAGCTTGCTGACGGCCTTGACCATCTTTGCGCCGACGGGAATCAGGCGGAATGAGGCCGCGGGATACTGCTCGCGCAGGCCGTTGAGGTGAGCCAACAGCTCCTTAAATATATTCATATTATAGGCGCCGCAGAGGCCGTCGTCGCTGCCGGCAACGACAAGGGTCAAATGGCTGACCTCGCGCACCTGAGTCAGCGGCGACACGCACTTGACGTCGGCCTCCAGCAGATGGCCGATGATAGCCTCCAGCTGGTTGCGGAACGGGAGCAGACGCTTGATGTCACGCACGGCCTTGTTCATCTTGGCCGACGATATCATCTTCATGGCGCCGGTAATTTTCTCTGAGGAGCTTACCGAGCCGATTCTGCCTTTAAGATCGCGTAAGGTTGCCATTCGTTAGGGGTTTATTTTTGGAACTGAGCGGCCGTTTCCTGAGCCACTTTAGTCAAAATGTCGGTAATTTCGTCGGTAAGCTGGCCGGCGCGGATGGCGTC
>CAZLMV010000297.1:0-1502 GCA_964560625.1 uncultured Bacteroides sp.
TATATATGAAACTGACTAAATTTGCTTTTGTTATGGCAATTGCTTTGACCGGTTGCGGCAAGAATGCACCGGAGCACCTGAAGAGCCTTAGTGCCGACCAGGTTACCGACTCAATCGCTCCCGGCGAGGATTTCTACCTCTATGTGAACCAGAAGTGGATGACTGAAAATCCGCTCACTGACGAATATGCCCGCTTTGGCGTGTTTGATCAGCTGCGCGACACGGCTCAGGAGCGTGTGCGCCAGTTAGTTACGGGTCTTGCCGACACCAACCCCGAGGAAGGCACCGTGGCCTTCAAGGTAGCCACGATCTACACTCAGGCCATGGACTCAGTGCGCCGCAATGAGCTTGGCGCCACCCCGATTAAGGCTGATTTGGCCAAGATTGAGTCCGCCCGTCCCGATGAACTTTACGACATCTTCCTCTGGATGCATAAGAATTATGCGTCGCCCTTCTTCGGCGCCGGCCCCATGGAGGATTTGAATGACTCGAATCAGTATGCCATGTATGTCAGCGGCGGCGGCATGAGCCTCGGCGACCGCGACTATTACTTGGAAAATGACGAGCGCAACACCGAAGTGCGCAACGCCTACAAGAAACTCATCGTAGACCAGATGATGAACGCCGGCTACTCCGAAGCTGACGCTCAGCGCATTATGCAGAACGTCCTCAAGCTCGAGACGGCTCTCGCTGAAAAGGCCTGGACCCGCGAACAGAGCCGCGACCTTCCCGCCATGAACAATCCCCGCACCCTGGCCCAACTCAAGGAGATGTATCCAGAGGTGAACTGGGACCAATTCTTCCCCGCCACCATGGGCATCAAGGCTCCCGAGCAGGTTATCGTAACTGAAATTGAGCCCGTTAAGCGCGGCATGGAGCTCCTGGCCAACTCCTCTGAGCGCGAATTGAAGGACTATTATCTCTGGAAATACGTTAACCAGGCCGCCCCGTTCCTGAGCGATGACTTCTCAAACGCCTCCTTTGAATTTAATAAGGTGATGAGCGGCGTCAAGGAGCAGAAGCCTCGCTGGAAGCGTGCCCTTGCCGCCACCGAAGGCACCCTCGGCGAAGCCATCGGTGAGCTCTACGTGGAGAAATACTTCCCCGCTTCAAGCAAGGAATACATGATCAACCTTGTTGAAAACCTCCGCACGGCCCTCGGCCAACACATTGACAACCTTACCTGGATGAGCGATTCAACCAAGGCTAACGCGCAGGAGAAACTTGCCGCCTTCACCGTGAAAATCGGCTATCCCGACAAGTGGAAGGATTACTCCACCATGACGATTGACCCCAAGCTGAGCTACTACGAAAACATGCACAATGCCTCCATGTGGCATCAGGCAGACCTGCTCTCCAAGTGGGGCAAACCCGTCGACAAGACCGAATGGGGCATGACTCCCCAGACCGTCAACGCCTATTATAACCCCATGGCCAACGAAATCGTCTTCCCCGCAGCCATCCTTCAGGCTCCGTTCTTTGACCCCGAGGCCAGCGATGCC